>JAJEDS010000124.1 GCA_022821365.1 Dehalococcoidia bacterium
TTCAGAAACAGCCGATTTTCCCTGGCTGGCCGCCCCTTTTTACCTGGCCCACCAGGCAAGTGAGGCTCAAGAAGTTCCCAAACCCGGTCAGAAATGTCGTGGCGTCGATGCGTTGCCGTCATATCCCCACCCCTCAACTTAACTCTCACAACACCAATCTAACACCATGCTATCATTTTGACGACACCCCCTAGGGACCTGATGTGCTCCTTATATCCGCGCACCGCCCCCGCCTAGCCCCCCTTCCGGTAGTTATATCCCTTGTCCAGGCACACATGCTGGGTCCCTGTATCAGGATGCCCCACCTCCATGCTTGCAAAGGTCAGCGCCAGCAGCTTGGTATCGTGAACATTGGCTCCGGCCACCCCCAGGCTCAGCGGCCCTCCCACAGCGTCAACCAGGATGCTCTGCTTGCTTCCTGTTCAGTTTTCCGGGTTTACCTCGGGCGGGAACGGACCAGTGTCCTGGTACAGAGTCCACCTGCCGCCCGCGACACGCCAACCCCCCGCTGTATCAGCGAGGGGTTGGCACTCAATCAAGTAGGCGGGTAAAGGGTCAATTACACCGCCACCGGGAACCTGATGTGAAAGGTTCTTGATTTTATCCAGTTTGGTGGACCCTGCAGGAATCCACCTTACTCTAAAGTTCCTGGGCGATGTGGGTACCGGGCGTGTTGACTCCCTGCTCGAAGCAATGGACAAGGCAACCGGCGAGTTCGAATACCGTTCATTCCCTTTGAGCCTGTCCGGGCTCGGCGTCTTCCCCAGTGCCAGGGAGCCACGGGTGTTGTGGGCCGGTGTGGAAGGCGACCTAGAGGCTTTGGGGCGGCTGCAAATATTAATGGACGAGGCGCTATACGAACTGGGCTTTGCCAGGGAACTACGCCGATTTCGTCCGCACCTTACCCTCGGGCGGGTGAGGGACCGGGTCAGCCAGCCGGAGCGGAGAAGAATCGGCGAGGTAGTGAGAAAGGCCAGGCTGGCCGGCGCCCACAACTGGGAAGCCGGAGAAATACACCTAATTCGCAGTACCCGGACTCCCGGCGGCGCCATATATGACTCCATCGGCGTTAAGCCCCTGGGAAAACCATAATAGGTTCACTAAGATGAGCGACACCCTGGTAATCAGACCAACACCTCCCTTTGACTTTGAGTCCACCGCGGAAAACCAGCCTTACTTCAAGAAGGGAGAGGACTCTTCCCCGGATTTGTACCGGCGTCTCCTGGACCTGGACGGAAGGCTTGTGCTTGCCTCCGTAAGGTTCAACGGTGCGGTTGATGAACCGGCGTTGCAGGTAAGCCTAAATGGCGATGACCTCACCAAGAGTGACTTGACACTGGCTGAGTCTCAAATTGAACGGTTGCTGGGCACCGACCAGGACCTGCAACCCTTCTACGACTTTGCGAAGGGTGACCCGGTAATGGCGCATTTGGTCAGCGCTTTTCGAGGCATGCATCAGTCCTTGTCCCTGTCGGTCTTTGAGACAATCGCCCAGGCGATTCTGGGCCAGCAATTGTCCGCCAGCGTGGCGCGGGTGATTCGCGGGTTGCTGTTGGAGACCTACGGCCCCAGGATGGAGGTGAAAGGGGAAACCCACTATGCATTTCCCCGCCCCGAAGCAATTGCCGCCGCTACAGTAGAGGAGTTGCGCGGTCTGAAGCTGAGCCGGCGCAAGGCCGAGTATCTGCACGGACTGGCCCTGGCGGAACTGGGAATGCCCGGCGGCTTGGACCGGATGCAGGAACTCTCCGACGAAGAGGTTGTCAGGGAAGTTACCTTGCTGCGTGGCGTGGGAATGTGGTCGGCCCAGTGGGTGCTTTCACGGGCCCTGGGCAGGCCCAACGCCTTCCCGGTAGGAGACCTGGCCCTGAAACGGATAGTCTCACAGCTTTACTTTGGCGGGGAGGCAATGACGGATACGGAACTTGGGGAGTTTTCCCAACGATGGTCCCCTTTCCGCTCCCTGGCTACTTCCTACCTGTTTGCGGCATTGAGAACCGGACGCGGGCAGGAAATAACAGCATCCGGGTGGAGCGTGTATACGCCCGGCTGAGCGGCTGTCGTCTTTAAGCCCAGGTTTCTTCTCGAGCAATGCTCCGGGCGGCGCTACCGGAACATCCGCATCAGGCTCTTGGGGTCGCGGGTGCGGGAGAACTGGCGCATGAGCTTCTGGGTCTGCTTGAACTGGTTCATTAGCCGATTGATGTCCGCGGGGGTCGTGCCGCTGCCGCGGGCGATGCGGCGCCTCCGGCTCCCGTTCAGGATTTCCGGGCGGCGACGCTCCTCAACTGTCATTGACTGGATGATAGCCTCTACCCGCTTGATTTGATCGTCGTCAAGGTCGCTGGGCATCTTCCTGGTCATGTTGTTCATCCCTGGAATCATTTCCATTATCTGGCTGAGCGAACCCATCTTCTTGACGCTCTGAATTTGCTGCAGGAAATCATCCAGATCGAAAGAAGCCTGGCGGAACTTGCGCTCCAGTTCCCTGGCCTGCTTTTCGTCCACCGCGTCCTGGGCCCTCTCGATGAGTGTCAGCACGTCGCCCATGGCCAGGATGCGGGAGGCCAGTCGATCCGGGTGAAACTGTTCCAAGCCGTCGGGACGTTCACCCACGCCCATGAACTTGATGGGAACGCCGGTAACACGGGTGACGGACAGGGCGGCGCCACCCCGGGCATCGCCGTCCATCTTGGTCATAACCAGGCCGGTCAGGTTGATGCGCTGGTGAAACTCCTGGGCTGCGTTGACGGCGTCCTGGCCGGTCATGGCGTCGACCACCAGCAGGGTCTCGTGGGGCTGGGCAACCGCGCGGGCCTCCTCCAGTTCCTCCATTAACTCTTCGTCGATGTGAAGGCGGCCGCCAGTGTCGATGATGGCCCAGGTCAGCCCCTGCTGCCGCGCTCGTTCCACGCCGTTTCTCACCACCTGGGGCACCGTGGAGTTCTTCGGGTCTTCGGAATAGACGGGCACCTCCAGCTGTTTTCCCAGGGTCTCAAGCTGGGTTATGGCGGCGGGCCGGCGTAAGTCGGCGGCAACCAGGAGGGAGGTGTGGCCCTGGCGGCGCAACTGCAGGGCCAACTTGGCGGCGGTAGTTGTCTTGCCGGAACCCTGCAAGCCTACCAGCATGAGGACCGAGGGAAGCTGGCTGGATGGTGTAAGGCGGTGGTCGCCGCCACTCAACATTTCCGTGAGTTCTTCGTGGACAATTTTGACTACCTGCTGGCCCGGCGTAAGGCTCTCCAGGACGTCGACGTCCATAGAACGTTCCTTGACCCTGGCCACGAAATCCCTGGCCACGCGGAAATTGACATCGGCCTCCAGGAGAGAACGGCGCACCTGGCTGAGGGCGTCGTCAATATCCTTTTCGGTCAGGCGGCCCTTGCTGGAAAGACGGTTGAATATTCCGGTGAGTTTATCGGTGAGGCTTTCGAACATCCT
>JAJEDS010000233.1 GCA_022821365.1 Dehalococcoidia bacterium
TACCCTGTGGTGGTACTTGAAACGGCCTTCCCAATTGTCTGTCACTGCCCGGCAGATTTTGCTGCAGGCAGAGGCAGCCAATGGGAGGCTGATTGTCCCCGCCATAGTTGTAGCTGAACTTCAGCACGTCACCGCAAGGGCCAATGATCCCGTTACACCCGTTGAGTTTTTTTCGCTCTTGGAGACAAGAGGCTGGATAGAGGTTTCTCCATTAGGCCGTTCTCAATTGGAATACCTGCATCGCCTCCCTGAAATACCTGAGATGCACGACCGGCTGATTGCCGCCGAGGCCATCATTCATGCGGCGCCGTTGCTGACCCGCGATCGGCTGATTACTGCTTCCCCTCAAGTAGAAACAATCTGGTAATCTCTACCCTGCCTCCACTCTCTCCCCCGCATTTATGCTAAACTTGCCCCGCGCCAACGAACAGCGCAGGCTAACGCCACCCCGATCCGGAGGTTCCCACCTTGTCCCCACGAATTAATGCCGGCGAGGCCGTTATTGAGATGCTGCGGCAGGAGGGGGTTTCCCACATTTTTGGAATTGTGGGTTCATCTTTCCTGGACATTCTGGACCCTCTGTACGACGACGATTCGATGCAGTTCGTGGGGGTGCGGCACGAGCAGGGGGCGGCGCTGATGGCCGACGGATTCAGCCGCATTTCCGGCGCTCCCTCGGTGTGCCTGGCAACCAACGGCCCGGGGGTCTTGAACCTGACGTATGGCATTGGCTCGGCTTATGTCGCCCATTCGCCGGTGGTGGTGATTGCTCCCTCCGCTTCCCGGGACCACCAGTGGCGGGACTCCACCCAGGAGTTTGACCAGGTTGCCCTGTTCAAGCCCATCACCAAAGCCAGCTTTCCAATCAACAAGATTGAGCGGCTGCCCGATGCCCTGCGGCAGGCCTTTCGCGTGGCGACCTCGGGCAAAATGGGGCCGGTGCTGGTGGACATTCCCCGGGACCTGCTGCCCGGCGCCGAAATAGAGATGGACCTGCTGCCGCCGCAGAACTACCGCACGGGGCAGACCCGCTCGCGGGGCGATCGAGACCTGGTGGAGCGGGCTACGCGCGCCCTGCTCTCCGCCGAACGCCCGGTTATTTTGGCCGGCGGCGGCATCCAGTGGAGCAACGCGGGAGATGAGGTAGCACAGTTGGCGGACCTGCTGGGCGCCGCGGTAGTAACCTCTTACGGCCGGGCCGACGCCATCCCCAGCGACCATCCCCTTTTCCTGGGTCACCTCGGCCGGCTGGGTTCGGACGAAGGGATAGAGGCGGTCCGGCAGGCCGATGTCATCCTGGCCGCCGGCACCCGGCTGGGACAGTCGACTACCTTTTATGACAACCGGTATATTCCGGCGGATGCCCGAATCGTCCAGATTGAAGTCGACCCGCAGGAACTGGGCCGCAACTACCCGGTTGAGGTGGGAATTGAGGGCGACGCCCGGGCGGTGCTGCAGGAAATCATCGCCCAGGCGCGGGAACAAGAGCCCCGCCCCAACGCCGTCTGGGTGTCCGACGTCCACGACCTGGCGGCTCGCCGGCAGAACAGGCTGGACGCCGAGGCGCGGGACAGTTCGTCGCCCATCAAGCCCCAAAGAGTGTACGGTGAATTGCGGAAGGTGATGCCCCGGGACACCATCGTTGCCCTGGACGCTGGCCTGGCGCCCAACTTCGGGCAGGACCGGCTGAATTTCTACGAACCGCGCAGCCTGATGACATCGCTGGACCTGGGCGGATTGGGTTTCAGTTTTCCGGCCTCGCTGGGCGCCAAGTTTGCCGCGCCCGACCGTCCCGTGGTCAATTTCAACGGAGACGGTGGCTTTCTTTTTAACGCTCAGGAGTTTGCCACGGCAGTGCGCTACAACCTGCGGGTCGTTACGGTGATAATGAACAACAGTTGCTGGGGGTCGGAAAAGGCCTACCAGCGCTACGCCTTCGACGAGCGGTACGTGGGCGCTGATACCAACAACCCTCGGTACGATCGCTTCGCCGAGTTGTTTGGCGGCCACGGGTTCTACGTCGAACGCCCGGAGGACATTGGCGACGCCTTTATGGCCGCCCTGAACGTCGACGGGCCCAGCATCATCGAGATTCCAACGGACCCGGACGAGATGCCGCGTCCGGCGCGGCTGGCCGAAGTGCAGGCTCCCGAGGCCCGGTCATGATGTTGCCTGGCGGTACGGGCAAACTACCTGAAACAGGACGCAGTTGATGGAAGAAGCCGTATTCCCCAAAGAGGTAGAAATAGAAGGCAGTTCCATCACCATCCTGTGGGACGATGGACACCGGAGCATATACCCCCACCGGATGCTGCGGCTCAGGTGCCAGTGCGCCAGTTGCGTTGAGGAAATGACCGGGCGGCCAAGGCTGGACCCGGACACTGTACCCGGGGATGTGCGGGCCGTAGACCAGATGCCGGTGGGCAATTATGCCATCCAGTTCCTGTGGAGCGATGCCCACTACACCGGCATCTATACGTTCAGGTTCCTGCGCGCCGTCTGCGCCTGTATCCCTTGCAACGAGGCCCGCGCGCTGGAAGGCCAAAACCGGAATCAGGACTGACGGGAATCAGGACTGCCGGGAATCCGTCTCTCCTTCTACCGAGTAGGACCGTTTGGCGCCGGTGGCCGGCTTCAACCTGGGCGCAGTGAAAGAGTTGGACTTGAAGGAAAAGGTGGAAAGCTGCCGTTCCCCGGGCTGATTGCAGGTTTTGCAGGGCACGGGGCTGTCAGCCTGGGACGCGGGCCTTATCGCTTCGTACTCGACGTTGCAGTCGGCGCAATAGTATTCGTAGATTGGCATTCTTCATTCTCCAGCACTTGACGTCTGTTCCAATTCTATAGCATAACCCTCACTCGCCCCAACCCCACCGTCCCGTACAGGCATAAAGGAGAATTGAGAGAATGGCGCAGACCAGTGAAGTGGTAATTGTAGGTGGCGGCGTGGCCGGATGCGCTGCCGCCTATTTTCTGTCCCTGGCCGGCGTTAAGGCCACAATCGTCGAGCGAGAAGGCATCAGTTCCCAGGCTTCCGGGTTTTCGGCCGGCGGCCTCAATCCGCTGGAGGGTTCCTGCATCCCCGGCCCCCTGTCCGCGCTGGCTATGGCTTCATTCAAGCTGCACAAGGAGTTGTGGGGCACGTTGAGCAAGGAGACGGCCATAGATTTCCTGAGCCGCATCGTGTCCCTTACCAAGGTTGCGTTCTCGGAGGACGAGGTTCCGGCTCTGCAGGAATCGTTGAACTTGTTTGAAGATGCCAGACTTGAAGGCTTTTCCGGGGAGTGGCTGCACCGAAGCGAGGTTCTGAAGGTGGAGTCCCGTCTGTCAGAAAAATTGATTGGCGGCGTGAGACTGTTCGGAAACGCCACCCTTAACAGCCTGCTTTACACCCAGGCCCTGGCCGAGGCTGCCCAGAGAAACGGCGCGACGGTGCGGCCCGGGGTAGCGAGAGGAGTCCGACTGGATAATGGCCGGGTACTCTCCGTTATTCTCGGGGACGGCGAGATCGCCTGCGACCAGGTGGTGCTGGCCGCCGGGCCCTGGTCGCGCGAAGCCGAGCAGTGGCTGGATATCTCGGTGCCCGTGGACCCGCTGAAGGGAGAGATTCTCAGGCTGGAATTGCACGGGCCGGCCCTGGGCGGCGACTATAACGGCGCCGGCGCATCGGTCTATCCCAGGGCAGACGGGCTGGTCTGGTGCGGTACTACCGAAGTGGACGAAGGATTCAACAAGGAGCCCACCGAAGCCGCCAAGGAGAAAATCTGGGGCGCGGCCAGGGAACTGATACCCGAGTTAGCCCACGCCAACCTGATCAAGCACACGGCCTGCCTTCGTCCTGTGACTCCCGACTATATGCCCATCGTGGGGCGGGCGCCGGGGTGGGACAACGTTTACCTGTCCACCGGCGCGGGCAAGAAGGGCATCCTACTCAGCACCGGAATGGGCAAGGCAACCGCCGACCTGATGACCAAAGGCGTCACCGAAGTGCCCCTGGAAGGATGTGAGCCCGAGAGGTTTGCGCCATCGAAACGCTCCGAATCCGCCGCCAGCTAAGAAAGCTGGCGGCAATACTTGCGACGCCACACAACCACGGAAGGATGAAAACCTGATGGCAACCCGGATACGCATAACCGCCGGCGGCCTGGAAGTGGCCGCCACGCTTAATGAAACGGACACCTCCAGGGCCATCGCCGGAGAGTTACCTATTGAGGCTTCAGCCAATACCTGGGGCGACGAAATTTACTTCGGGATTCCGGTGGACGCCGGCCTGGAACTGGGACAGGAAGTAGTGGAACCGGGTGACCTGGGCTACTGGCCGCCGGGACGGGCATTTTGTATTTTCTATGGGCGCACACCAGCCAGCCGGGGCGACGAAATCCGGCCGGCCAGCGCAGTTACCGTCATTGGCCGGGTTGAAGGGGATGCCACCGTATTCAAGCAAGTGCGGTCGGGTGCAGCAATAACAATCGAACTGATTGAGGAATAGAGATGACCAGCGCCGCAGCTAATCAGACAGGTACAACCGGAGCCCTTCGCGGCCTGAAGGTCCTGGACTTCGGACACTTTATTGCCGGCCCCTTGCTGGGAATGCTCCTTTCCGATCAGGGCGCCGAGGTCATCAAGGTGGAACGGCCGGAAGGAGACCCGGCGCGGAAGGAATTGGCCTTTGCCACCTGGAACCGGGGCAAGCGCTCAATTGTGCTGGACCTGAAAGACGAGGCAGCGCAGGGCACCGCCCGGAGACTGGCAAGTCAGGCCGACGTGCTCATTGAAAATTTCAGGCCCGGCGTGGCAGACCGCCTGGGTATTGGTTACGGAACGCTGGCCGCCGAAAACCCCGGCCTGGTTTACTGCTCATTGCCGGGGTTTGGTGAAAGCCACCCGCACCGCAACAAGCAGGGTTGGGAGCCAATCATTGGCGCGGCCACGGGCCTGTACCCCAAAGTTGAGGGATCGGAGGAGCCGCTCTATTCACCTTTGCCCATCGCCAGCACTTTTGCCGCCATTGTGGGCGCTGTGGCAGTAACCATGGCCCTGTGCGCAAGGGACCGCACGGGCAGAGGGCAGCACATTGAAGCGCCGCTTTACGATGCAATGTTCACCGCCATGGGCCGTCACCTGGTCAAATTTCATGAAATGGAAGACCCGGACCCTCGCAACCAGCCGCGACTGCCCATGCAGCGGCAATACCAATGCTCCGATGGGCGCTGGGTGCAGAATCATGGGAACTACCAGCGTTTCGTACACCAGTTCCTGGAGGCAGCAGGAAACCCGGAATGGGGAGCGGAAGCGGTGGCCGACTTTGGCAAGCCCCTGGACCTGGAAACCGCAGACATGTGGGTCCAGCGATTTACAGAAACTTTCCGCGAACGCACTGCCCTGCAGTGGCAGGAGGCCATCAGCGCGGCCGGCGGCGCCTGCACCGTTTGCAAAACAGTGGAGGAATGGTTGGACCATCCGCACCCGCTGGAAGCCAGGATGGTGGTGGAAGTGGATGATGCTAACCTGGGTCGCATGAAACAGCCAGGGGTTCAGGTCCGGCTGCGAGGCACACCCGGAGCCATCCAGGGCCGCGCTCCCCTGCTTGGTGAACACAGCGGCCAGATTCTCCAGGAACTGGAAGGTCTTTCGGCCGCCAGGTCAGCACCCAGCGTTATGTCAGGTAAAAATGTATTACACGCTCTCGATGGTGTACGGGTGCTGGACCTCTGTATTGTCCTGGCGGGTCCCACATGCGGGCGTACCCTGGCCGAATACGGGGCGGATGTGATCAAGATTGACGACCCATCCCGTCCTTATGATCCTTCAGGTTCGCTGGACGTGAA
>JAJEDS010000319.1 GCA_022821365.1 Dehalococcoidia bacterium
GCCATTATGCGCATTTCCTGCGTCATCATGATGGCCCTGTCTCTCCTGGCATCCTGGCTGCTCTTCGCCGGTTATCTGACCATCTGGCTGCTGATGTTCATGACCTTCCTGCTGGGGGCTGCGCAGGCCTTCTACATGACCTCCCGCCAGGTTTACGTCTACGACATAGTCGGCGGCCACCGGGCCATCAACGGCATCGCCCTGGTGTCCCTGGCCCAATGGATTGGCGGGATAATCGGCTCGCTGGCGACCGGGGCCCTCATCGCCTGGCAAGGGCCGGCGGCGGCCTTCCTGGTCATGGGGCTTACCTATTGCGCCGGTGTTGTCATAATGCACTGGCTCCGACACGCCGGAGGGGCCGCCCCCCTGGTACGTGAACCCATCCTGGAGAACCTGGTCAACTACTTTCGGGCGCTGAAGAACAACCGGGCCATGCTCAGCCTGATCATTTCCACCGCCGGCGCGGAAATACTCGGCTTCTCCCACCAGGTAATGCTGCCCATCCTGGCCAGCGAAGTGCTTGGAGTGGGCGCCTTTGGGCTGGGCCTGCTGACGGCCTTCCGGTTCCTGGGCAGCGCCATTGGCGTGTTCACCGTGGCGGCCATGGAGCGGGTGCGCCGGAAGGGCGTCCTGCTCCTCTGCATTATCGGAATGTTCGGCGTCGGGGAAATCCTGCTGGGTAAGGCGCCCTTCTTCTGGGTGGCCGTGGTCTGCGTAATGTTCATCAACATGCTGGCGTCCGCCACCGACATCCTGCACCACACCCTGCTCCAGCTAAGCGTCTCCAACGAACAGCGGGGACGTGCCATGGGTTCCTGGATATTCGGCATCGGCATGGCGCCGGTGGGCCAGCTGGAAGTGGGTTTCCTGGCCGGGGAAACCAATTCCCGGACTGCCCTACTGGTAAATGGCGCGGCCTTGATCCTGCTGGCCGTTACCATGGGCGCCCTGATGCCCCGGCTGCGACGACTGTAGGACTCGTCGCCTTTCCCATTCCTGCCCGATAAACTATAATCCCGCTAACGAAATCTAACCGGAGGCGCGCCATGATTACCAAGTTCGACAGCCTTTATGCCGGCCATGTGGACATGGATAACGTCGGATACGGCGGCATTGCCGTGAACGACCGCTCCTTCTCCGACGAATACCTGGCCACCGTGTTCGACAAGGCCAAGGCATTTGCCCAGACCATGGTCCGCAATGGTTTTGACACCATGTGTATGGCGGAGCACCACTTCCAGCCTGAGGGCTACGAGTGTATCCCCAACCTCCTGATGCTCAACGTCCACCTGGCCCACCTGACCAAGAACCTGAAATTCGGGTGCGGCTTCAACATCGCCCCCATGTGGAACCCCCTCCGTCTGGCGGAAGACTTCGCAACTGCCGATATTCTGACCAAGGGTCGGGTGATTTTCGGCGTGGGGCGCGGCTACCATACCCGCGAGGTCGAGACCTTCGGTTCGCCTCTGCTGGACCAGCCGGCCAACCGTGACCTGTTCGAGGAACAGGTGGAGATTATCCTCAAGTCCTTCAACGAGCGGTCCTTCTCCCACCAGGGCAAGTACTACACCATTCCGCCCCGCGTCCCCTACCGGGGATATGAACTGGAGGAAATCACCCTGGTGCCGCGCCCGCTGACCTTGCCCGTGGAGACCTGGCAGCCCATCCAGAGCGCCACTCCCCGGGCCCTGGAGTTCATGGCCAGGCACGGCATCAAGGGCATGATCGGCGGCGGCGTTTCCGAAGGCGGGGCCATTTACGACGTTATCGCCGCCTACCGCGACGCGCTGGTCAAGGCGGGTCGGGAAGATGCCCAGTTGGGAGAAGACCTGGCCATCGGCTTCCATTTCTTCCTGGCGGACACGCAGGAAGAGGCAATCCGGGAGGCGGCCAAGTACTACGAGGAAAACCTCAAGATGTTCGGCCCCCTGCGCCTGGTACGGTCGCTGACCGAGGAGCAGATCGAGGCCATGGGCGATCCCAGCCGCGCCCCCACCGCCGGATTGCCCACCATCGAGCGGGCCGTGGAGCGGCAGGGCTTCCTATGCGGACCGCCGGAACTGATCGTAGAGCAGCTGAAGGAACTGGAAGAGCAGTATCCCGGGCTGGAACGGGTGGGCATGAGCCATCCCGTCGGCACTCCGGAAAAGGTGATCCTGGAACAGCTGGAATGGCTGGCCCGGGACGTAATGCCCGCCTTCACGGGCCAGGTTGCGGAACCGGTTCCGGCCGACAATTAGCCGCTGGCTGGCAGTGGGTTCCCTGTATCCAGACACCAAGAAGGGACGGCCCTGGGAAACCGGTCGTCCCTTCCCTGCGTAATTGGTACCAGAAAGAGCTGAAAGGAACTTAAAGATAGTGAGTCCCGAAGCGCGAACCGGAATAATGCGGTGGCTGCCCCTGACTGCGGCGTCCGCTGTCATCGTGATCCTGGTGGGCCTGTTCTGGGTCGTCTCTTCTCCCTCCGCCAATCAGGAAAGCACGGTTTCCGCCGAAGTAACGGAACCCGACCGGGTCCAGCCCCGCCCCACGGCGACAACCGCCCCAACACCCACGCCTGCCATTATCACCCCCGCAGGCACGGAACAGGCCCCAGAATTTCGCGGAATAGCAAAGTGGCTGAACAGCGAGCCCCTGGCTATGGAGGACCAGCGGGGCAAAGTCGTGCTGATCGACTTCTGGACTTACACTTGAATTAACTGCAAGCGTACCCTGCCGTATGTAAGGGACTGGTTCAACAAGTACACCGACCGTGGCCTGGTGGTGGTGGGTGTCCACTCGCCCGAGTTCGAGTTCGAAAAGGACGAGGAAAACGTGCGCGAGGCCCTGCCCCGTCTCGACGTCATCTGGCCAGTCGCCATGGACAACGACTTCAGGACCTGGCGTGCTTACAAGAACCGCTACTGGCCCCGCAAGTACCTGATAGACCAGGGCGGCATCATCCGCTTCGACCACATCGGCGAGGGCGCCTACCTGGAAACCGAGCTTCACATCAGGAATTTGCTGGTGGAGGCCGGCGCCGACGTGTCGGATATTTCCGTCGGCGGGGTCCAGTCCCAGTGACTTTGGTAACCCGATGACAGGGATACCCATTGGCCGCTTTCAACAAAAACTGTTAAGCGGCTTTCTTCATTTTTCAGATACGAAATCCAGGAGGTAAAACCCCGATGTCCCAGCACTCTACTGCCGAAAACCCTCCCCTTATCCCCCGCAGGGTATTCTTCGGTAACCCCGATAAGGCCTCTCCACAGGTAAGTCCCGACGGTACCCACATCAGTTTTCTGGCCCCCGTGGACGGCGTTCTAAATGTTTGGGTCGCTCCGGCCGACGATCCAGCCGCAGCCCGGCCCGTAACCCACGACACGGGTCGGGGCATCCGCCGGCACGGCTGGACTTTCGCCCCCAACCGCATCATTTACCTGCAGGACAGCGGCGGCGACGAGAACTGGCGCCTGTACACCGTGGACGTGGCAACGGGAGAAAGCCGCGACCTCACCCCGCTGGAAGGCGTTCAGGCCCAGATCCAGCGGGACTCCCACAAACATCCTGACCGCATCCAGGTAGGCCTTAACGACCGCGAGGCCCAGTTCCACGACCTCTACCTGATTGACCTGAACAACGGGGAGCGGGAACTGGTCCTGCAGAACGAGGGATTCGCCTTCTTCGTCACCGATGACGACTTCGCGGTGCGCTTTGCCGCCCGCCTGACCGAGGATGGCGGCATGGACTTCCTGCAGCCCAACTCGGACGGCCAATGGCAACATTCATTCACCGTTAAATCGGAGGACTCCGTTTCCACCGGCCCCATCGAGTTCAGCAAGGATGGTCAGTCCATATACATGACCGACAGCCGGGGCAGGGACACGGCCGCCCTGACCTCCCTTGATCTGCGTACCGACGAGGTTACCCCACTGGTAGGGGATGACCGCGCCGACGTGGCCGACGTTCTGTTGCACCCTGTTGAAAGGACAGTCCAGGCCGTCGCATTCAACTACGACCGCAAATCCTGGCAGGTACTGGATGACGCCGTGGGCGCGGATCTGGATTTCCTGTCCACGGTATCGGCCGGCGATATCGAGATTGTCAGCCGCACCCAGGACGATAGCTGCTGGATCGTGGCCTACCTGCTGGACGACGGGCCGGTGCGCTATTACCGATACCTTCGGGACAGCAGGGAAGCCCAGTTTCTCTTCACCAACCGCACAGCCCTGGAAGGCCTGCCACTGGTCAAAGACCATCCGGTCGTGATACCGGCGCGGGACGGCCTGGACCTGGTCTGTTACTATTCGTTGCCCCTGGAAGCCGACCCAACTCAGAGCGGTAGCGTGGCCACACCGCTTCCAATGGCGCTGCTCGTCCATGGCGGCCCCTGGGCCCGCGACTCGTGGGGCTACAATCCCGTCTTCCAATTGCTGGCGAACCGGGGCTACGCCGTGCTAAGCGTCAACTTCCGCGGCTCCACCGGCTTTGGCAAGAAATTCGTTAACTCTTGCAACCTGGAATGGGGGGGCAAGATGCACGACGACCTGGTGGATGCCGTCCAGTGGGCGGTCACAGAAGGCATCGCCGACCCTGACCGGGTGGCCATTATGGGCGGCAGCTACGGCGGCTACG
>JAJEDS010000372.1 GCA_022821365.1 Dehalococcoidia bacterium
AGAAGACCGTCCGCCCCCAGGCCCTCCATCCGGTTTTGCAGACACCGCCGGGTTACGCCGCCATCGCTATAGTCAGAGGGACCCAGAAAGCCGTACATACTGGCCGTCTTGGAGGGCATAGTAGATTCGGGAAGAATCACGGTAACGGGAACCCCCGTCCTGGCGGGAATAGGCTCAATGATATCACCCCGACCGCTGGCCAGCGCAGCCCCACCCCAAAAGAAATAAGGAACATCGGAACCCAGCCGGGAACCGATTTCCACCAGCTTGTCCAGGGGCAGGTCAAGGCCCCATAGCTTGTCCAGCGCCAGCAATGCCGCCGCTGCATCACTGCTGCCGCCTCCCAGGCCCATTGCTACCGGAATGTGCTTCTTCAGGGTAATTTCCGCCAACGGAAGCCGCCCGCAACTGGCGGCCAGGGTGGTTGCAGCCTGCCAAACCAGGTTGTGCTCTCCCTCCAGCGCCGGGTCGTCGCATCTAAACCGCAGGGTGTCGGAAGGCAAAATCTCCAGGTCATCAGCCAGGTCAATGGCCTGCATCACAGTCCTGACCTCGTGGAACCCGTCAGGACGGCGTCCCAGCGCCTCCAGGCACAGGTTCAGCTTCGCATGCGCCCGGACTAGCAACCAACACCCCCAATCATACTAGCAGTCATCGGTGCCGGCCCACACCTGGTAAATTGCCAGCCACTCACCCAGGGAGAGTGTTCCCGCCCGCCTGGTTCCGTCAAGTCCGGCAACCTGCAGCATCTGGCTCGCAGGGATTGAACCGATCCCCAGCCCGTGCCCCAGGGAATTATGCAACTGCTTCCGTGGCGCGGAAAAGCCTGCCCGCACCAGCCTGAAGAACGCTGGCGCTTCGTCTTCGTCCAGGGCAGGTCTGGGCGACAGGTCAAGGCGTACTACCGCAGAAGTGACCTTGGGAGGGGGACGGAATGCCGTTGGTGGAACGCTGCATACCATCCGGGCGGTCGCATAGAACTGGACGGCAACGGAAAGGAGGGACATCTTCCCCGGTGATGCAGTCATGCTTTCAGCCACTTCCCGCTGCACCATGACCACCATCTCGGTGGGACGATGGCGGGCCTCCAGGAAACGCCGGATGATGGGGTTGGCTGCATAATAGGGCAGGTTAGCCACCACCTTGTACGAACTTTCACCCACCACTCTCGGCAGGTCAACCGTCCGGGCATCCTCCTGAATCACCGAAAGATGGGCAGGGTTGTCCAGTCGGGCAGCAAGAGACTGCGCCAATTCGTCGTCCACCTCTACTGCAACCACTCCGGCAACCTGGGGCAGCAGCCGGCGAGTCAATGCACCCTTTCCAGGGCCGATCTCCACTACCAGGTCGTCGGAACTCAACTGAGCAGCGGTTACTATCCGGGCCAGAATCCGGTTATCAACCAGAAAGTGCTGTCCCAGGGACTTGCGGGGGCGGGCAGCGGGAAATGGCGGTGCGGCAGATATGGCGGTCACTGCAATTATGGGAATCCAGGATAGGAGACCGCGCACCCCCCGTTGACGAAAACCCTATGGACATTTCCAGGGCTGCAACTCAGGCCAGGCTTTCCCACGGCACCCGCAGGGACCTGTTTACCGTTGCTTCCTCTCGGACCTGGCGGGGTTCACAAGCCTGCGCCGCGTGGGACCCGGCCATCAACACTGCGCACCCTGGCAAGCGGTCCAACAGGTTTGGCCGAAGGGGGGAATTACACCCCGCTATAGCGGATTGCGGGTATAGGGCACCGCTAGCTCCCCGTCTAGCACGATCTCCTGAACAATGGTAGGGTAGTCCCGAAGCAGTGTCAAATATGGTTATTGCCAGGGCAATTGCATCTTGGGAAGTTCGAGGGAGGCCACCGGCTGTGGTGGGCCAAAAGCGCGAGTTCCGGCGGAAAATGGCGGCAATTCCCCAAATATTACCCTGCTTTGCGTAAGGGAGAAATCTTTAATTTTCCGCTCTTTTCCGCTCATTTCCGATTACTCCTGGTTGCCTGGCAATTTATGGTCTGCCCCAGGCCCTTCAACTCGGGGAACCGAAGGCGATTAAAGTAACACGGGATAAACGGTGTTTTCCCATGACTCCCAGTTTCAGGATAGTGCGGCGCCAGCCGAAGAGGCAAGAGGTTTTTGCCAGTGAACAGCGGGGCCGGCCACGATCCTCACACCGATGAAGAAGTGGATATTTTGTTGCGATCGCCCTGTGGTTCTTACCGCTAATAGCGCCCGACACGCAGTCTTCTGCTTCCCTTTGAAGAAGTTTGGCCCCACTGTAGAATTACTTCGTTTCCTGGTGATAATTGCCCGTTCCCAACTTCCGCACGCCTGTCGTCAGCTTAATCCCAGTATCATTGCAGTAAAAAGCTCGCCAAATGACCATCCCAAGGGGAACTATATAGCCCGCTAAACCACGGCCCTAAAACCAGCCCGCTATTTGGGGCGTAGCAGCCACGAACGCGATGGCGAACCCAGCCAGTCCGCTGACCCAGGCAATATCGCCAGCGGGCGCAGGCTTGCCGGTGAGCATGAGAACCATTAGGGGCAGGGCCCCTACCAAAATTTTTATGGCACCTTGGGCGAAATCTGGGGTTAGCATACTCAATCCTCCCGGGTTGTGATGTTGTCGGTCTTGGAATCGTCCGAGGGCAAGGGGGTCGGTGCGGTAACACCGACCCTCACCCTTTGTTTCTTGCCTCACTCGCCCAACGATATTCCCCCCTTAGCCTCAGGGAAGGCAAGCTTGCCGTCTTCGGTGATCTCCACGATAATTGGTGCTTTCGTCTCGCAAACCTTTGCCCACAACTCTACTGCCTGATTGATCGCGGACTGCGGCGGCAGTTTCGTGGGGTGAAGGCTCCGCGCAAGGTCGAATCTCTTCGATAGCCTAGTTTTCAGAGTAAATGCCCTTTCACCGGAAGACTCGGACTTGCGCTTATAGACGTCATGGACACCCGTTTGCCTCTCGACGGTTTCAACGCTCTCTTCTCCCCGTCCTATCGCTGCCGCTCGGTCTGGTGCCACAATCCACGTTTGCCTCGCGTTCGCTAGAGCAGCCGGAGAAGACTGCGTCCTCCGTATAATGTCGGCATCAGACAACTGCCGGTCCTCAGGCAATTGAGCATTGACTGTCAGAAGCGCATATACTTCCTGCCCCTTCGTAAGCTGACGCCTTGCGGTGTTCTTGTCAAGGGAATAATCGACCGCTGCGACTAAGTTTCCTTCGAACTCTTGGTAAATAGGCTCAACGCCAACGATAGCAGCCACACGCTGGCGGTTCCAACCGTCGAGGATCTTTCCTTCATAAAGTGTGATAGGCTCCAGAGAGTCGTAACCCCTTCTCCTCATGGAGTCAACCAACATCTGGAATCTGTCTCCCTCCAGTTGTGGGAAGTCCGCAGAGATCGGGTGCCGGTCATATAGTTTCATTTGCTCAACTCCTTATCGATGCGTTCCTGGGTGAGAAATGTCCTTGGGTGCGAGACCTTCAATTCTTCCAGTGCCAGGATCAGAGCCTTCTCCACAAACCACTCGGCATCTTTTGGCAATCGGAGATATCTAGTGATTGCGCCTACGTCTGCTGCATACGTGAAACGGTAGCGGCCACTAACGACAGACACCTTCTTTGCGGGGAGCCTCTGAGACTTGGCATCTGCCCTCAGCTTTTTGGCAATATTGCCTTTCACGTATTCCTGCGTACCCAAAAACCGAGCAAGCACTGGTAAAGAATAATACCTGCTGCTCATGTTTTGTGCACCTCCTGAACAGTCAGTATAAAGAGAAAAGAGAAAAAGTCAACAGTGAGTACCTACTTAGTGTGCGGTGCTTGCCCTGACGTTGAAAAGTGAGTGCGTGATAAGTGCGTGATTTGTGGTTTATTCATTTTTTGGGACATATTCGGCATTGACACCGATTCGCGGCATCCCTAAAATTCCCCTCGCTACACATACCCTGGGATTCCCCGTTGGCCCGTACAGGCCTGTCATCGAACCACTGGCACCGGACGTTGTCCGTGCCCCCTTGTTGGTTCGATGACGGATAGGGTATGTGTAGCAACTAACCTCGTCCGAGGCCACAAGGGGGAACCCCATTGCTACACTTCGCCAAACTCACCTTTCTTACGCTGCCTGTTGCGTTTCTTATCTTCCTCACCGGCTGCTCCGCTCTGACCTCTATCTCTAGTTCCAATTGCGCCGGCTGTCAGAACGTCCGGGAAATTCAGGACGCCTACGCATCTAACCCAATCCGCGCAGAATCTGAATATGTTGGGAAACGCATTCGCATCGGCGGCAAGGCAGAGACCATCGACGGGAAAGGGATTTACGCCCACATCGGCCTTGGCAACCAGTCCGAGATCCGGCTAGTTGCTTGGGGCCACCACCCGATTCCACCACCACCTGAAGTGCACGAAGCCTGGGAAGGCTGGGTGGCGACCCATGACATTGGCGACGTGGTTGAGGCTGAATGCGAAATCGATGGCATCATCGAACCTTTGGGTTCTAGGGGACCAGCGATGGTACGCACCAAGAATTGCGCCCCCGTGGAGAATGACCAGTAATGCAGGGAGGTACTCGATGGAAAATGTCCTCAAAGGCGTAGGCATATCCTTGGTCGTGCTCTATGTTCTTCTCACGATCTATCACCTGAGTCAGGGCTTCGACTGGGGAGATGCCCTCAAGGGCGGATTCCTCGACGCCCGGGCATTCCTTTCATGCTGGAATGACTGGGGGGAGTTGAGCGACTTCATTAGTCGCCCGGCTGTTTTCGGCGAGGACATTGGCGGGGTAGCGCTGGACTTGGGCATATGCAAGTAAGCGGCGCGCAGAAACACAAGGAGTTACGGTATGGAAGAAAAACCCGAGGTGGAACTGGAAGAGGAAGAACTGGAAGAAGAGGACGAGCAGTCGGAGGGCATCATGGCCTTGGCTGGCGTTGCGGGATTCATTTCCTTGGCTGTAGGGGCGTGGCAACTCTACGTATCGGGCGGTAGCGGCGGTGGCGCGATAATAGGGGGATTCCTGGTGCTGCTGGGGATCGCCGGCATCGCGAAAGGGATAGTGGACGTGGTGAGGAATAGGTAGTGTGCACTGGGCGCAAGGCTGACAGACTCTACACGCATTAAGTTTAAGCAAATATTGCGGGTTTCGTCGAATACCACGTTCGATCTATCACGATATACTTGTGTAAACTGCAAGATTATGATAAACTGTAAATAGCACATTAGAAGGAAAGTAACAATGCCAGCCAAAGCAACCAACCACATCGACGACGAAATCACGGGGTTGGACTATTTCCTGCCCGAAGAGAAGATGCCCACCAAGAAAGAGCGGGACGATATCATAGGCTTTTACCAGTTCTTCAGCCTCTTCCCTGACGAAGCTGCGGCAATCAAGTTTGTGGAAGATTCAATCTGGGGAGAATTCCCGCGCTGTGGTAGGTGCCTGTCCTTCAATGTCTATCGCAAGGAGAATGGCAAGCCAATGTCCCACCGGTGCCGCCCTTGTAGGCGGAACTTTTCGGTCCGCACCGGAACCACGATGGCTGAAACCAACTTGCCACTGCACAAGTGGTTGTTAGCCATTCACAGGATGCTGTCCAGCAGAAAGGGTGTCTCCGCCTTACAGCTTCAGAAGGAGCTTGAAGTCTCTTATCCGACCGCTTGGTTTCTTTGCCACCGGATTCGCGAGGCGATGCGGGAGGACAGGGAGATCATGTCCGGCATCTTCGAGATTGACGAGTCCTGGTTCGGGCCACACAGGAACCGGCAACATGCCAACAAGCGTCCACCGCTTGGTACGGACTGGAAGGAAGGCAAAGTCGCGGTCATCGGCCTCAGGAGGAAGTCAGACGGCAAAGTCATCGCATTCCCCGTTCCTAACACCTTCGCCGAAACCTTGCACAAGGCCGTAACGGATAACGTTGAGCCTGGCTCTTATGTCCAGTCGGACGGCGAAATGGCCTACCGGAGCCTGCCCTATCTCGGCTACCTGCACGATTTCGTTAGCCATTCAGCGGGCGAATACGTCCGCGACCAGGTAACTACGAACGGCATTGAAAGTTTCTGGGCGCTCTTGAAACGGGCCTATGTCGGGACCTTTCACTTCATGAGTTGGAAGCACCTGCATCGGTACGTGAACGAAGCGACCTTCCGGAACAACATCGGCCCCGGCAACGGCCCCCGGACTATGGCCCAGGTGCTCCGGTGTATGGTTGACCGCAGATTGACTTACAAGGAACTGATCGGAGATTTGGGGGTAGAAGAGGTCGAGGAAGAAATGGAGGAAATTTAGGGTAGGTTACGGTTGAGCCCGATACCGAAAGGGTCATCGGTCCACGGGTTGAAAGGCGGCGGTGGAGGCAACTTCCTCGTCGGCCTTGGCTCTGGCGGCGGAGTATCCGCCGGCCCCCAGCGTCCAAAGTCCCGCCGGACTCGCACCGGGACAATAATTTCATCGCCTGCCGATTCAGGTTTATAATCTCCATGCTGATCGTTCATACATCCTCCTTGGGTGTTTCAGCAAGGCCCTGCTGGGGGTAAGGGACTGGCAGGGCCTAAACTTTCTCAGATGCTATCAGGAATTGTAATAAATGTCAAGAAGAGGGACGAAGAAGACCAGCCGCAAGCTGTTCAAATTCTTCCATTGTGCGGCAGTCAAGTAGGCTGATAGAATGGGAACGAACACCGAAACGCGGCGGAATAGAGAGACCTGATGACCAGCACAGCACCAGACGGTAACACGGCCACCTTGAGGGTGGCCGTTTTGTATTTCGGCGGAGAAGACCTGATGGAGCCACTGGACGCCGCAGGACTCCGCATCGCCTACTTGTACGACGACGAATTCAGGACAGAGTATCTGGAATTTGAGGACATGCCCGATTTCGACCTGCTGGCCGCATCACTTCCGGTTGATGATGGAAGGCAGGAGCGCGCCTTTGGACTAACCTTGCGTTTCCTTGCCGAACGGAAGCCAATTTCGTTCCTGATGGTTGGGCCCGAAATTGGTGAAAGCCGGATGCTCAGGTTCCTTGAGTCAGAATCAGCAGGCTTGGGCTACCAGATGAACGTCGGGAACGTGCAGGGTGGACCAACTTATCTGGTCGGAGTTCAGCCGGGCCGCAACTTCATCTGGCCACCCGGGATTGTGCCGAGAACGGAACCAATGGGCAGGCAGGAGCAGCAAGAGGGGCTTGAAGACGAGCCCCAAAGGCGTATCCCTCCTGCATTCTCACCACTTAGCGAAGTGGTGCCGGTTCCAGCATTTGGCGGCAGTGAGACGTTGTTGGTGGCCGTAGTTAGGGCTGTAATAGAGGCCTCCGGGTAGGCCCTCGTTGGCGTGGTTTAGCGGGCTATATAGTTCCCTCCCAAGATGCTTTGCTATGCCCCAATGAAAATGTCCTAATGTTAGAATTGAGTCGTCAGGTGTTTTTAATGCAAGTAAAGAAAGCCGTCATACCCGCCGCCGGTCTGGGAACCCGATTCCTGCCAATCACCAAATCGGTGCCCAAGGAGCTTCTTCCCATCCTGGACCGGCCCATGCTTCAGTATGTGGTGGAGGAAGCGGCAGAAGCCGGCGTTGAGGAAGTGATCGTCGTAACCGCCCGGGGCAAGGAATCCATTGCCGCCTACTTTCAGCCCAGACCGGAATTAGAAAAACGCCTCACCGAGACGGGGGCAACCGACTTGCTTGACTCAATTCAGCATGCTTCCACCCTGGCCGACGTTTCGTTTGTAATCCAGGAGCAGCCCCTGGGACTGGGCCACGCGGTGCTGACGGCAAGGGAGGCGGTGGGTGACGAGCCCTTCGTAGTAATCCTTCCGGACGACATCATAGACCATCAACCGGGCGTCATTTCCCAGATGCTGGAGGTGTCGGACCAATACAATGGCGGCGTCATCGCCGTTGAGCAGGTACCGTGGGAAGTAATCCACAATTACGGGGTAGTGGACGCTGACGACCGGGGGAATCGGACTCACTTCGTAAGGGGACTGGTTGAAAAACCTGCCAAGGAAGATGCTCCTTCGAACTTGAGCATCGTGGGCCGCTACATCTTGCCACCGGACATTTTCGACTGCCTGGAGCAGACACCCCCGGGCGCCAGGGGTGAAATCCAACTTACCGACGGCATCCAGCTGCTCCTGGAAGAGCAGGACGTTTACGCCTATGAATTCCAGGGCACCCGGTACGACGGCGGTACACCTGTCGGTCTGTTGCGGGCTTCCCTGGAGTACGGCCTGGCACGGGAAGATACGCGGGAATCCGTATCTGCGCTGATCACAGGTTTGTCCAGGAAACTGGCAGACTACTGAAGGGAAAGCGATCCTCTATGCAGACCGCCCACAGTCGCAACAGCACCCGGCATGAGGTCATGTCTCACCGGACAGCGGAACGCATTACAGCCCTCCTCCTGTTCCTCTACGGCATTGCCCAAGTTGTCACCATAGTGACCAGGATTGCAAGCGGCTCCGACCAGCCGGATGCTTTCAGTTCCATTGCCATGATTTCGGCCAATCATTCGTGGTACCTCGCCAGCAAGATTGCCAACCTGGTTGCCGCATTTCTGCTGCTGGGGGCATCCGTCTTCATTTTTCAAGTCTTCCGCCCCTTTGACCGGACACTAGCTCTGTTAGCCTCAGTTCTTCTGGGGACTGCGGGCATATTCTGGCTGCATTCCAGCCTGGCGGGACTGGCTTTGGCCGAGACTTACGGAGCTCCGGTCCCGGAGACTACGGGCCTGTCCAGCAATATGCAGCAATTGGCTTACTTGGCCATCGAACCGGTGCGCGCCATAGCCGGACGGGTGGGATTCACCGCAGCGGCTCTCGGATTGGCCGCCTGGAGCGCCCTGATTGTCTTTGCCAGACCCTTACCCCGCTGGCTTGGCTGGGCCGGCTGGGCCACCGCCTTCGCCATGCTCTTCATCTGGGACCCGGAAGCAACCGCCATGCACCGACTGGGTGGCGGGGCCCTGCTGATTTGGCTCTTGCTGGTGGCAGGGCTGATTGCCTGGAAAGGCACTTCAGAAAATACCTCCCTCAGTAAGACCCTCAACGGAGACACCGATGTTTAACTTTTTGCTAACCCTCCACATCCTATCCGCCATCTGGCTGATGGGACACCTGATAAGTTCGGCTTTTTGGAAGGCCCGGGCTGACCGTTCAGGAAACCCGGAAGCCATTGCCACCGCCGCCCAGGCACTGGTACGGTCTGACCTCATGTTCACCGGACCGGGGATCGTCGTCTTGCTGGGCACCGGAATCTGGATGGCGGGCCTCACCAGTTGGGACAGGTTCCAGGAACTCTGGCTGGGGACTTCCTTTGTCCTGGTGATAGTTATGGTCATACTCTGGCTGGCCATACTGCTGCCCCAGCAACGGCGTATGGCGCGATTTGCCGCCGAAACGCTGGAAGGAATAGACCAGGACGATAACTATCGGAGGGCCAGCAAGCTCTGGAACATGGCCGGCGGTATCATGACGTTGATTCCGGTGATAGTCTTGTTCCTGATGGTATTCAAGCCCTGATTCACAATCCAGCCTTTCAGCCGGAGGAGTAAATGACCACTGCCAGGGACCAGCATCTCACCAACGTTACCGAGATACGCTCGGAACTATTCCAGATACTTGATGGCATGGAAGATTGCCTGGACTGGCGTCCGGATGAGGAGTCCTGGTCCGCCCGGGAAGTCTTCACCCACATGCTCTATACCCCGCCGGGAGGAGTGCCTGAAATTCTGCAAGGGCTGTTGTTGGGAGAGATACAGGAATACGACCTGTGGGCGGACCAGAAGTACCTCAGCGAAGAGGCAACAGGTTGGACACTGGAACAGGTAAAGGCACAGTTCAACGGCTACTTTGAAAGCCTGGAAGAGCAGCTTGCGGAACTGGACGATGCTACCCTGGCAGGCACCACGGCCATGGTCCACCAGCGGAACCGTCACTGGGACGAACCACGTCCGGCGCAATGGCTGGTGGAACGTCTATTCGCGGGCCATTGGCGCGAACACCTGGTCCAGCTGGGAGAGTTGAAAGGCGGGGCCCTGGGCTAAATCGGGGACGGCGGCCAGAAAATGAGTTCGGCCCGACTGCGGCCTAGCTCTCGCCGCCGATTCCCAGGAGACTCAGGAAGGCTTCCTGGGGCACTTCCACCCTGCCCACGCTCTTCATCCGCTTTTTGCCTTCCTTCTGCTTTTCCAGCAGCTTGCGCTTGCGGGTAATGTCCCCGCCATAACACTTGGCCAGCACGTCCTTGCGGAGGGCCCGGACCGTCTCCCGGGCGATAATTCTGCTGCCTATTGCGGCCTGGATCGGCACCTCGAACAACTGCCGGGGTATGGTGGTCCTCAGCTTTTCCACCAGCGCCCGCCCGTGAGGGACGGCCAGGTCTCGATGGACAATCATAGAGAGGGCCTCCACCGGCTGGTGGTTGATCAAAATGTCCACCCGGCTCAGCGGTGCGGCCCGGTAGCCCTCAAATGTGTAGTCCAGCGAGGCATAGCCCTGGGTTCGTGACTTTAGCTGATTGTAGAAGTCGGCCAGCATCTCTGACAAGGGCATGGTGTACTCCATCACAACCCTGGTCTGCTCTTCCCTGGCCTCCGTGCCTTCCTTCGCTGAAATGCCCTGGATGTACTCCATGCGCCTGAACTCGGAACGACGGCCGTGCATCAGTTCCATGATGGCGCCGACGTGCCGGTTAGGGGCCACGATGGTAACGCCCAGCACAGGTTCCTGGATTTCCCTTATCTCGTGTGGCTGCGGCAGGCGGGAAGGGTTGTCGACCCGGATAGTATCCCCGTCCTGCAGGATAACCTGGTAGGCCACGCTGGGCGCGGTTACTATCAGGTCCAGGTCATACTCCCGCTCCAGCCGTTCCTGGACGATCTCCAGGTGCATCAGGCCCAGAAAGCCGCACCTAAAACCGAATCCCAGGGCTCCGCTGCTTTCCGGTTCCATGGTCAGGGACGCGTCATTTAACCGTAATTTCTCCAGGGCCGCTCGCAGGCTGTTATATTCCTCGCCGTCAGAGGGATATAACCCTGCAAACACCATGGACTTCAGCTCCACGTAACCGGGCAGCGGTTCCGACGCCGGACGATTGGCGATGGTCAGGGTATCGCCCACGCTGCACTCTTGCACATCCTTGAATCCGGTGGCAATGTAGCCAACCTGGCCGGTGAACAGGGCGTCCACCGGAGTTGGGTGCGGCGCGAAGACTCCGACTTCCATGATTTCCGCCACCCGCCCTGAAGACATCACCATTATCTTGTCGTGCTTTGAAACCTTCCCGTCTTCCACTCGCACGTGGGCAATGATGCCCTTGTAAGTGTTGTACACCGAATCGAACACCAGCGCCCGCATGGCGCCTTCCGTGTCGCCTGAAGGTGGTTCCAGGCGTTCAACCACGGCATTCAGAATTTCGTTGGCCCCGGTACCCTCCTTGGCAGAAACGTACAGGATCTCGTCCTCGCGGAAGCCGAATACCTGCTCAAGTTCGCCGGCCACCCTGTCGGGTTCAGCCTGGGGCAGGTCCACCTTGTTGACCACGGGAATAAGCTCCAGGTCATATTCCATGGCCAGCAGCGTATTGGCAATGGTCTGGGCCTCGATACCCTGGCTGGCATCCACAACCAGCAACGCGCCCTCGCAGGCGGCCAACGCTCGGGAGACTTCGTAGCTGAAGTCCACGTGGCCGGGGGTATCGATCAGGTTGAGTTGATAGACCTGGCAGTCGCTCGCCATGTGCTGCATGGTAACGGCCTTGCCCTTGATAGTGATGCCTCGTTCCCGCTCCAGTTCCATCTGGTCCATGAACTGGGCTTTCATCTCCTGGGGGCGGACAGTGCCAGTTATTTCCAGGAACCGGTCGGCAAGCGTGGACTTGCCATGGTCAATGTGGGCAATGATGCAGAAGTTGCGAATAAATTCAGGAGTCATAGCTCAACAATAGTAACACGCTGCAAAGTCCAGTAACAATAACGAGGTCGCCGTAACTTGAACGACCATTACCTTTATCCGAAGTCCCTCCTGCTACCGGCGACCGGCTACCCACCGAAAAGGGCCGGCGACGTGGCCGGCCCTTGCCTTCGATTTACTTAGTCTGGCCAGGGTTAGTAAGAGCCATACCCAGGCGACTGGATACAGGCGGCCCAGTGGTCGGGCTCTACTTCCCGCAGTTCGGGAATCACCGCCTGGCAGCTGTCTATCGCTATGGGACAGCGCGGGTGGAACACGCAGCCGCTGGGCGGGTTCAACGGGCTGGGAACCTCGCCACTCAGCAGGATGCGTTCCCGCTGGGCGTCGATCACCGGGTCCGGAATGGGCACCGCGGACAGCAGCGCGCGCGTGTAAGGGTGCAGCGGGTTGGCATAGATCTCGTTCCTGTCGGCGATTTCCACTATATGCCCCAGGTACATCACCGCCACACGGTTGCTGATGTGCCGCACTACCGAAAGGTCGTGGGCAATGAACAGGTAAGTAAGATCGAACTGTTCCTGGAGGTCTTCCAGCAGGTTTACGATCTGGGCCTGAATGGACACGTCCAG
>JAJEDS010000282.1 GCA_022821365.1 Dehalococcoidia bacterium
TAAAGGGAATGCTGCCGCGCAACAAGATGGGCCGGGAAATGCTGAAGCGGCTCAAGGTATATGCGGGTGATACCCACCCCCACCAGGCCCAGGTAGGCCAGCTTTCGGAACAAACACAAGGATAGAAAAGGACGGTTACTAGCTTTGGTGCAGGCGGAAACACAACAGCAGTATTTCTACGGTACGGGAAAGCGCAAGACGGCCATTGCGCGGGTACGACTCTATCCGACTTCCGATGGCGGACCTATGCTGGTCAATGGCAAGCTGGTGGAGGAGTATTTCAACTGGCTGCCATGGCAGGTGGTGATTGATGAGCCTTTCCGGGTTACCAACACCAGGAACCAGTTCCAGTTGGTGGTCAAGGTAACCGGCGGGGGCGTAAACGCGCAGGCCGAAGCCATCCGCCACGGCATTGCGAGGGCGCTGATCGTCTATGACGAGGGGCTAAAGGCAACCCTGCGGCGCCACGGTCTCGTAACCCGGGATTCCCGCATCAAGGAAAGCAAGAAGTACGGCCTGAAGCGGGCCCGCCGAGCGCCCCAGTACACCAAGCGCTAGTTGCCTCTCTCCTCAGCCGCAGAAATGGGGACG
Source organism: Dehalococcoidia bacterium (assembly GCA_022821365.1). Taxonomy (GTDB): domain Bacteria; phylum Chloroflexota; class Dehalococcoidia; order Lucifugimonadales; family UBA3495; genus Bin22. The sequence goes on from JAJEDS010000282.1 coordinate 592, forward strand.
GTTCTCTTCGACCGTCCCCAACTTTATTGCTATTCGCGCCCTTGGCTTCTCCGCTGACCCTACTGCAACAACCCTCCGATGGTCAGCCAGTAGAAGATAATGTAAGTTCCTGCCAGAACCATCAGCCAGTAGCCGATGGGTTGAATGTAAGGCAAAGCCCTCCGCAGCCCGCCCACCATGGCGCTGCGGAAGAAGGCGATGCCCAGGGTCAGCACCATTATTACCATGCCCATGCCCAGGGCGAAAAGCAGGAAGTTCAGCACAGTTCCTGTGAAGCTGGTGTCCGCTGCTGAGAGCCCAAGCACTGCCAGGAAGATAGGCAGGGTGCAACTTAACGACGCCACACCGTAGCTGATACCGAACAGGAAGTAACCCTTGACACTCACCTGGCCCGGGTTGCCGATGCGGGACGCGGCCTGTGCGGCGATGCCGGTGTACAGCTTCCCACCTCCCACGAGCCAGGCGCCGGCCAGGGTCAGCAGCACGCCGATAATCAGCCCGATCCACGGTATGTAGCTGACAACAAAGGATGCGCCGAAGCCTATGACGGTACCGGCCAGCCCGAACAGAACTATAAAGCCCGCCGTTACTGCCGCCCCCACAATTAGAGCCTGCGTCAATTGCCGTGCCGGCCCGGAGCCTTCTCCAGCTACACCGGAGCCGAGGTACAGGCCAAGGTAGGCCGGGAGCATGGCGAAACCGCAGGGGTTCACGGCAGAAGCAAGGCCCGCGGCGAATGCAAAGAAGGAGGTGGCAGTTACGAGGCCACCCAGAAACGTGCCGGAACGGCCCGAGAGACGTTCCACGAAAAGGTTAATGAAGTCGATCCCTGTTCCACCGCCGATGGTTTGCGATGCTATCACAGCCACCAGTATCGCCCCGACGGCGACCGCGGCGGCAATCATGTAACTTCGGTACCCGTTTCCTTCCGCTGCAGAGAACAATTTCAGGCCTTCCTAAATTTACTTGCTACTTCCATTATATCGGGCATTCTGGAAATTTAGATAGATGAAGACTGAGGACGGATAGTCCAAGAGAAGAGCCTCTTGGAGATCACTGTTGTTCAAAGTGCTTTCCGGAGATGATTATCCTGCCAAGAAAAAGGTGACGGGCTGCCGGACCGTCCCGAGAGAGCCAGGAAGAAGCGCGTTTACACGCCCAGGTATTCGGCAGCGGCATCCAGTAGTTGGTCCACCAGTTCGGGGTTCTCCGCCTCGCAATAAATGCGGAGCAGCGGTTCGGTGCCGGAAAAACGGGAGGCCAGCCACGCTTTTTCGAAGAACAGGCGCTTGCCGTCTATTTCGTCCGAAGCTTGCACTTTCAGCCCTCCCAGTTCGGTCAGGTCGCCCGATTGGATTCTTGCTTGAATGGCTGACCGGTTCCCTGCTTCAAATGCCAAGTCGCGCCGGCGATAATAATGGGGGCCCACTATGGAGAACAGGTCCCCGATCAGCTGGGAAGGCGACTTACCGGTGCGGGCCATGAATTCCAGGATGTACAGACCGCTCAGGATACCGTCACGCTCGGGGATGTGGCCGCGAAAGGCAAAGCCGCCGCTCTCCTCTCCGCCCATGATTCCGTCAACCTCGCTGAATCTGGGGCCGATGTGCTTGAATCCCACGGGCATGTCGTAGACTTCGACGCCGAATTTGTCCGCCAGCTTGTTCAGCATGATGGATGACGTGATGCCTTTGACCAGGGGGCCGCGCATGCCTTTATGCTCAAGAAGGTAGAGCGCGAGCAGGGAAAAGACCTCCAGGGTGCTTATGAAGTTGCCCTTCTCATCCACGATGCCGACCCGGTCTGCATCGCCGTCGAGGGCTATTCCCACGGACGCCCCCTCGGTGGGAACTCTTTCCAACAAACCTGGCAGGTTGTGGCCGATGGGTTCGGGCTGGTCCATGCCGGGGAAAGCGGGATTGCGGTAGCCGTTCATTTCGGTCACCGTCGTGATGCCCCCTGAAACCAGGTCGGTAATATAGCCCGCCCCAGCGCCGAACATGGAATCAACCATCACCTGAAGACCGGCGCCCCTTATTGCCGGCATGTCAACCAGCGTCTCAATGCCCTTCATGTAAGGTGGTTTGGGGTCGAATTCAACAATAAGCCCCCTTTCCCTGCCTTCGGCCAGGGTG
>JAJEDS010000091.1 GCA_022821365.1 Dehalococcoidia bacterium
GGGAGAGGGCCGCTGGACAGTGCAGGAATCGGTGGATTTGGCCGTACCTGCCCCGGTCATAACTCTCTCCCTTTTGCAGCGGTTCCGGTCCCGCCAGGCGCAGCCCTTCGGCGCCAAGTTGCTGGCAGCCCTGCGCAACCAGTTTGGCGGGCATCCGGTAAGGAGGTCCGGTGATGGCGATGACTGACCTGGTTCCAAATACCGGCAAACCCATTACCCTCGTAATATTCGGCGCCAGTGGCGACCTTACCCGGCGCAAGCTGGTCCCCGCCCTCGCCAGCCTTCACAGCAAGGGAAGGCTTCCCTCCAACCTGCAAATTCTGGGAGTCGCCCGCAGCGACCTGGACGACCAGGGCTTTCGAGCCATCCTGGAAGAGTTCCTCGGTGGTGAGGGCATGACCCGACCCACGCCTGCCCAGTGGACTGAACTGTCCTCTCACATCCACTACACCCACGGCGATGTCACCAGTTCACAGGACCTGGCCCAGGTCAAATCCAGGCTGGCCGAGATCGAAGGCGAGGCGGCCGACTGCAACCGCCTCTACTACCTCTCCCTGGCTCCTTCCCTCTACCGCCACGCCATCAACGGTTTGGGAGAAGCGGACATGGTCGATGACACCAGCGGTTGGAGGCGCCTGGTAGTCGAAAAACCCTTCGGCACCGACCTGGAGTCCGCCCAGGAACTAAACGATATTGCCCACTCCGTATTCCGGGAAGACCAGGTATTCCGAATTGACCATTACCTGGGCAAGGAAACCGTTCAGAACCTCCTCGTCTTCCGCTTTGCCAACGCTATTTTCGAGCCCATCTGGAATCGCAATTACATCGACCACGTTCAAATTACCGTGGCGGAAACCCTGCGCATCGACGAGCGGGGAGATTACTACGACCAGACCGGAGTGCTACGGGACATGTTCCAGAACCACCTGCTTCAACTGCTCACCCTGGTGGCCATGGAACCGCCTCACGCCTTCGAGGCCGAGGCCCTGCGGAACGAAAAGGTAAAGGTGCTTAACGCCATCCGGCGGGTCCACCCCCAGGAAGTAGCCCACCACGCTATCCCCGGCCAGTACCGCACGTATCGTGATGAATTCGGCGTGTCTCCCGACTCCGATACCTCAACCTACGCCGCCCTGCGCCTTTACGTGGACAACTGGCGCTGGCAGGGAGTCCCCTTTTACTTGCGTTCCGGCAAGGCCCTGCGCAGCAAATCCACCGAAATCATCATCCAGTTCCGCAACCCTCCCCACATGCTCTTTCCCCTGGCCGAAGACGAAGACATCCCGGCCAACACCCTGGCCATCTTCGTACAGCCCGACGAGGGATTCCACCTGGAATTCCAGACCAAGACTCCGGAGGCCGGACTGCAGATGCGCAAGGCGGAGCTGGAATTCCACTATCACGAAGCCTTCAGCGGACAGGCAATACCCGACGCCTATGAACGGCTACTGCTCGACGCCCTGAATGGCGACGCCTCCCTCTTTACCCGGGCTGACGAAATAGAACAGGCCTGGAGCATTATTGATCCTATTATCGCGGGTTTCAACCGCCCCGACGCTCCACGACCATACTACTATTCTGAAGGAAGCTGGGGACCCGTGGAGGCTGACCGGTTTTTGGCCACCGACGGGCGGGCCTGGCTTCAGGCAGGAAGGTCCCGTTAGCCCTCCCCCTTCTATCCGTTTCCGGCAATTCAGCCGCAACGCCAAATCCAGCCCGCCGCCGCAGCCGTATGATAGAATTGGCGGCGTCCAACACTGCCCCATTCATACTCACAAGCGAAGGAGTATACCAATGACAAGACCTCCCTCGGGTCGTCCTCACCGGTCGCGCCGGCCCTTCAAGCCGGTGGCGCTGGGAGCGTTGGCCCTGCTGATCGCCCTGGCATTGGCCTGCGGCGCGGCCGAACAGCCTCAAGAACCGGCTCCACAGGCGGAGCCTGCCAGCCAGTCGGCGCCCGTCCAGACGGCTCCTCAGCCTCAAGCAGCTGCGGAACCCGCTACAGTGACCCAAACCGGCGAAAGCATGGCCAAATCAGAAAACGCCGTCAAGCCGGAAACCGTCGCTCAGACAGAGCCTGCGACTGCCAAACAAATGCCCGTTGACCAGCCGGCCAGCGTCGAGGTTGCAGTCGAGAATACGGCGGAATCCCAGCCGGAGCCCGTGGTGAAGGCAATGGAACCCCAGGCCCAGCCGGCGGCAGAGGCTACGGAACCCTCCTCGCCTCAAGAGGAAGCGGCAGCGCCCACCCAACCCGCGCAAGCGGCGGTGGCACAGGTAACGGAGCCGACCTCGGAACCGGTGGCCGCTCCGCAGCCTGCGCAAGCGCCGGCCCAGCAACCCACCGCCGTTCCGGCTCCCCAGCCCACGGCGACCCCTGTCGCGGTAGTGGTTGAACCGCCGCCTGAGGTGGGAAACCAGGTGGGAAATCGGGTACCCGACATAGGCCTGGAACTGGTTGGCGGCGCCATGGTGTCAACATCTGGACTGATAGAGCAGGGGAAGCCTACCTTCCTCTTCTTTACCTCAACTACTTGAGGACAGTGCGCTGCCGAGTTGCGGCAGCTCAAGTCCATATACCCCGATTTCGCGGACCAGGTGAACTTTTACGCTGTGGCAGTCTCCAGTTCCTTCGACAATCTGGACCGTCTGGAAAGCAACCGGGCGAAAAACGGTTACCCGTGGCCCGTGGCCATTGCGGTTAACGAGAGCCAGGCTCTGGCTGATCTGAACGTCGCCTACCAGTCCACCAAGATCGCCTTCAACTCCCATGGCGTCATTACCTACCGGGACGGCTTCGGCGGCGGCAGTGCCGATGCCTGGCGTGAGGTGTTTTCAGACCTGGCTAACCAGTAAGCCTTGAACACGTAAACAAACGGCGGCCGGAATGGCGCCTGCGCCGAGACCACGAAAGTCCCAGGGGAGTAATAGCATACTGCTCTGGGTCGTTCAATTGCGATTGCGTTTCGGTTTAGGTGGTCCGAACCCGAGAATGGTAGGGGCAGACCTGTGTGTCTGCCCTGGTCCCATGGCAAAACCACCTGCATTGGAACGCTACCTTCAATCACCGGACGGTAGCTCTATATTGTAGTACGATGTATAATGGCCTATTTATAGGCGGTGGTTAATGAAAAAGAGTGGTTGGATAGGCAAAGTCCTGATCGGCCTGGGCATATTGGTGCCCGTGATGGGTTTTGCCGTCTCCGCTTACTTGGGTTCGTCCGGGCAGTCAATTGCCATATTTTCCAGTGAAAATCTCCCAGCTGATGAATACGTCCTCACTGCCGCCGACTTCCCCGAACCTTCCCAGACGGGAAACCAGGAAGGCGATAAGGTGCCGGAATTCACCCTGGTTCTGGAGGACGGCAGCACCACCACCTCGGCCAGCCTCATTGAAGCCGGCCAGCCAACCTTCCTTTTCTTTTGGGCAACCTATTGACCGGTCTGCACCGCCGAGTTGCGGCGGATGAAGGAAATTTATCCCGCCTATGCAGAAGACGTGGCATTCTACGCTGTGGGTTTGCATCCGGGCCTGAAGGAAGAGATGACGGTACTGAAGGCCTACAAGGAACAGCAAGGGTACCCCTGGGCAATAGCCACGGGCCCAACAGAGATGATGGCCGAACTGGGAGTTACCATCCAGTCCACCAAGATTGCCTTTGATTCCAATGGAACGATTACCTACCGGGAAGGCATGGGCGCCGGTGACGACGAGACCTGGCGCCGGGTGTTTTCGGAACTGGCAGCGAGCGGAAGTGAGCGCCAGCCATAACCCTATTGGTCCATCTCTGTTAGGGAACCTCTGAACAAGTCATCCTCATCCCGGCACTGGCAGGAAATTTATACGCGGGGGTAGGGGCGATTCGCGAATCGCCCCTACGGCGCTCGACCGTCACCCCCATCCTGGCCTTCCCCCGTCAAGGGGGAAGGGACTTGTTCAGACCTTCGCTAAACTTTTTGCAAGTCGGCGTAACTAAGTAGCAGGCGACGCAGTTCTCCCCCTGCGAAGCAGACCGAAACCTCGTAATCGTTGCCCCACTGCTCGCACTTCACCACCTCGCCCTGCCCAAAGGTGGTGTGCTTGACGGTATCGCCCACTTCCGGCACGTATCCGGGACCTTTGGCTTCCTCAGCGCCAGTGTCTCTGTCCCAGGTCGTGAGACTGCGATCAAAGCTTGGCCGAGCCGCAACGCTGGTGGAAGGCGTCCTGGTTGGCGAACCCGCATAAGCCAACAGTCTTTCCGGGATCTCGTCCAGGAACCGGGATGCCAGGGTTGGCGAAGTCCGTCCCCACATTCCCCGCTGGAAAGCCCGCAGCAGGTACAGCCGTTCCTTGGCCCGGGTGATTCCCACGTAGCAGAGCCGCCGCTCCTCCTCCAGCTCGGCGTTGCTGTCCATTGACCGGCTGTGGGGCAGCAGGCCCTCTTCCAGTCCTACGATAAACACCACCGGAAACTCCAGCCCCTTGGCCTGGTGCAGGGTTATCAGGGTCAGGGTGTCCTCCGACTCCTCGTAGTTGTCCACGTCAGAAACCAGCGAGGCGCGTTCCAGGAAGGCGGCCAGGTCGCTTTCCGGCTCTTCCGACTCGTAGTCGGCGGCCAGAGTAACGAACTCCTCAATGTTCTCCATCCGCTCTTCAGGGTTGGTGTCGGTCCTGCGAATGTGGGCTTCCAGGCCGGCTTCCTTCACCAGCAGTTCTATCAGGTCGGATATGGGCAGCTTGTCCTTCAGCTCCTCCATCCGGATCATCAACTCGCCAAACCGGGCAACGGCTGTGTAGGCCCTGGCGGCCAGCGGCGCCGGGCAGGGAAGTCCTCCGGCCCTCGCCTGGGCAATAAGCTTGACGCCCTCGAATACGGGTATGCGCTGACCCAGGGCCCAGCGGGTCAGGTCCTGGATGGTCTTGTCCCCTATGCCCCGGGGCGGGGTATTGATGGCCCGTGCCAGGTTCACGTCGTCCTGAGGATTGTGCAGCACGCAAAGGTAGGCCATTACATCCCGGATCTCCCGGCGGCGATAGAACTGGATTCCGCCGATGATGCGGTACTTGATTCCCAGCCGCAGGCAGGCTTCCTCCAGCGCCCTGGACTGGGCGTTGATACGGTACATCACGGCGCAGCTGCCCGGCTTGACATTCTCCCGGAGGGCCAACTCCTTCACCTGCCGGCCCACAAAATCGGCCTCCTCGTCCTGGGTGTAGGCCTCGTGTACCACCACGTCGGCGCCGGCGGCGTTGTCCTTCTTCAGTTCCTTGGGCACCCGCATACCATTGTTGGCGATTAACGCGCTGGCCATATCCAGTATCTTCCGGCTGGACCGGTAGTTCTGTTCCAGCGCAATTACCCGTGCCTCCGGATAGTCCTCCTGAAAGCTCAGGATGTTCCTGATGTCAGCATTACGCCAGGAATAGATTGACTGGTCGGGGTCCCCCACCACGCAAATATTCTGCTCGGGCCCGGTCAGCAGTCTGGCCAGGCGGTACTGGGCGATGTTGGTGTTCTGGAATTCGTCCACCATCAGGTAGTGGTAGCGCCGGTGAAAGTCCTCCCGAACGTCCAGGTTCTCCTGCAGCAGCTGTACTGCCCGCATCAGCAGGTCGTCGAAGTCCACCGCGTTGCTGCGGCCCAGCAGTTCCTCATAGTGGTGATAGACTCGGGCGGCCAGTTCCGCGTGGTAGTCCCCTTCGTCCTGGGACCGTCTCGCCAGCCCCACCGAATCCATCAGCAGGCTCTTGGCCCGGGAGATAGTGCCCTGGATCGCCCGGGGCGGGTTGCGCTTCTCATCCACCTCTGCCAGTTGCATGGCCTGCTTGATCAGGCCCAACTGGTCCTCTGCATCGTAAATAGTGTAGTTGGAATCAAGCCCCACCCCTTCGCCATAGCGGCGTAGCATCCGGGCGCAGAAAGCGTGGAAAGTTCCGGCAAAAATGGATTCGGCGTCGGGCACCTGCAAGCCCTGGATTCGGTCCCGCATTTCCCTGGCCGCTCTGTTGGTGAAGGTAACGGCTGCAATGCGGTAGGGGCTGACGTGGTTCTCGTTGACCAGATAGGCGATGCGATGGGTTACCACGCGGGTCTTCCCGCTGCCTGGGCCTGCCACGATCAGCAGCGGCCCTTCTGTGGTCATTACTGCCTCGGCCTGTGCATCATTCAGGCCGGCGATAAGGTCAGGAGATTGAGTTGACATAGCTAACAGATTATAGCGCGGGCTTGGGGTGTATGAAAGGCAACCCTGAAGACAGGGTAGCGTTCTATTCTACAGGTTCCAATTTCAACGACGTAGGGGCAGCCCTTGTGGCTGCCCTGGCCCGACGCCAATTCCAGCCATACGGCAATCATACCCTGCGGATCCCTCAAATCTGCGAAACGCTGCCGCATTGCGTAGAATTGGCGCGATTGTTATTGACATGGTATAAACTACTATTTACACTCCCATTTACGATTCTACTGTGGGTGAACGGGTATCGAGTTACTGGTAAAAACTGCAACCATTGCGGTCTGTCAAGGTCCGGACAGGTCGGCGGATTCACGGCAGGGCGACCCTATTGCCCCCCATTAGCTCGGTAGCGCTGGCTCATCGGACTCCCCAACCTTCTCAAGCCCCTGGTACAGCACCGCCAACCTGAGCCGGTTTCACTTATGCGCTGCTGACAATAGGGGGTCGAAGAAAGCATTTTGTTTCACGTATCTGGCTGTCTGAAAGTTAGGATAATCCTGTGCCTGCTGGTCTGCTGCCTTATGGCTGTATCCCTGGCGTGTGCGGAAGAACCCCAGCCCGTGCTCAAGGTGGGCGGCATCCCCGACCAGGATGTTGCCCGGCTGACCAGGAGGTACCAGATATTCTCCGACTATCTGGCAACGACTCTGGGCGTGAATGTGGAATACGTGCCTAGCGCCAACTATGCCGCGGTGGTCACCTCTTTCAGCCAGGGAGACCTGCACCTGGCCTTCTTCGGCGGGCTGACCGGGATACAGGCCAGGCTGCAAAATCCCGGGGCCATTGCCATCGCTCAAAGGGAATCGGACGCCCAGTTTCACGCCAAGTTCATATCCAGGGCTGAGTTAGATCTTACTTCCCTGGAGGACTTGAAGGCCCAGGCATCCGAACTCAGCATTACCTTCGGCAGCGAAAGCTCCACCTCCGGCCACCTGATGCCCAGGCATTTTCTTGTTGCGGCGGGTATTGACCCGGATGAAGATTTCCGGATTCCTCCCAGTTACTCCGGCTCCCACGACAACACCTGGGTACTGGTACAGTCCGGCGCCTATGACGTTGGCGCCCTGAGCGAGAAAGTGTGGGAAAGAGCGGTGCAGGCAGGTACCGCCGACCCGGAATTAGTCAAAGAGTTCCACACATCTGAACCTTACTACAATTACAACTGGACAGCGCAGGGAAACCTGGACGAGATATACAGCGAGGGTTTTACGGACAAGGTGCGAGATGCCCTGCTGGGGCTCAATCCGCAGGAACACGGCGACATTCTGGAGTTATTCAGCACGGAAAGGTTCATCGAAACCAACAACGGGAACTACCTCACCCTCGAGGAAGTTGCCCGCAACCTCGGCGTCATTAAGTAGCCTCTTGGGTGTTGGTTTGGAAGATTCGTTGCAAAGGGGCCACGGACCGGCGGTAGGCTTGCTTGATGCTTCTCCCCTGGCAGTGGTGGACCAGGTAACCAAGACCTACCCAAGGGTCACCGCCCTCTCTTCCGTAAGCTTGACCATCTACCCGGGCGAGCGGGTTGCCCTGGTCGGCCCCAGCGGCGGCGGCAAGACCACCCTGCTCAGCCTCCTTTCCGGCGTCCTGCAGCCCGATGCCGGTTCCCTTACCGTGGCCGGCAAGACCCTGGCGCAAAAACTGTCCAGGCGAGAGCTTTCCTCCATGGTGGGAATCATCCACCAGCAACTCGACCTCGTTCCCCAGCTGCCCGTGGTCCACAACGTGCTGGCCGGCCGGTTCGGCCAATGGGGCATGTTCCGGTCCTTCCTCTCAATGGTGTGGCCCCAGGACTACAATATGGCGGCCAGGGCGCTGCAGCAGATGGGAATTGAGGACAAGATACGGGAAAGAACTTCTCATCTTTCCGGCGGGGAGCAGCAGCGAGTGGCAATAGCCCGTGCCATGGTGCAAGCCCCCAGATTGGTGCTGGCAGACGAGCCCGTATCCTCCGTTGACCCGGGGAGAGCCCAGGAAATTCTCCAGCTGCTCACTTCATTGACGGAAAGTCAGGGACGCGCGCTGGTAGCCAGCATGCACACCCCCTACCTGGTTCGGCAGTTCTTCAGCCGGGCGGTTGGATTACGGGACGGACAGGTGCAGTTCGACATACCGGCCTCGGAGCTTACGCCTGCCATTCAATCGGAACTGTACAGCCTGGGCTATCAGGACTCCGACCTTCCCTGGCATTAGGCCGGACCTGGCCCCATGAGACCGGCCCAACTGTTCCTGGAGAGCCCCCACTTCCTGACGCTCCTTTTGCTATTGGCAGTAGCCTGGAGCGTCACCAACATAGACTGGGGCGGCCCCCTTCTCCATACCAACGGCTGGCAGTCCGCTCTGACCCTGCTACTTGCAGGGTTCACGCCCGACCTCTCTCCCCAATTCTTGCTGATATGTTTGCGAGCAGCCTGGCAGACCCTGGCCATCGCCTTGACCAGCATGACCATAGCGGTCCTCATCGGCTTTCCCCTGGGAATACTGGCGTCGGGAGGGCTGGCAGC
>JAJEDS010000131.1 GCA_022821365.1 Dehalococcoidia bacterium
CGCCGTCCCCGCCGTCCCCGCTATACGTTCAGCGTCGAAAGGTACCTCTGCCGTTGGGCGAGATGCTCGAGGGTGATATTGGTGAGGACATTTTCTATTGCGTCCTCTACTGATTTCCAGATTTCCTGTTGAGCGCAGGAGTCGGCAAAGATGCAATCGCTGGCGTAGCTTAGACAGTCCAGGGCCGAGGTATTTCCGTCGAGGGTGGTCATTACGACGTGCAAATTGATAGTTGAAGGGTCGGCGGCCAGGCTGTGTCCACCGTGCGGGCCCCGCCTGCTCTGGACCAGGCCACAGCGATTCAGCGTAGTCATCAACTGGACCAGGTAGGATTCAGGAATCCCCTGTTTCGACGCAATTTCGGAGGTCTGAACCTGCCGCTCACCATAGTGCATGGCCAGTTCCACCAGGGCACGGACGCCATAGTCCACTTTCATCGGGATTCGCATGACGCTTACCTCCAACCCATTACGGCTAATGGATTATAGCACCAACGGGTACGGCGGAAAAGGAAGGCCGAATATCACGTAAGGTTCCAATTCAGGTGGTCTTGCCCTGGGACCAGGTCAGGCACACAGGTCTGCCCCTGCCATTGATGCGTTTGGACCACCTAACCCGAAACGCTATCCGAATACCAAAGAGAGTTGCCCCTGTGTTAGAATTTTTTGCGTTTTACGGGTTGTAGATGGACTGAGGGGCCAGGGATTTATGATCGTGGGCGTTCTGGTAGGGTTGGCAATTATGGTGGGCTGTTTCCTGATTCCCATCGCCCACTTCGTGCTGGCTCCGGCCGGGCCCTTCATAGCGGGTTACTGGGGCATACAATATGCCCCCAACCCTGGACGCCACTACGCCATGCACGGATTGATGTTTGGCTCGCTCCTGGCGCTGTTCATAGGACTGATCCTGGCCGCGCTTGCAGTGTTGCTGACGGCAATGTTCGATGACCCGAGGGTGGCTACGCTGGCCTGGCTGGGGGCCGGGGTTTTCACCCTTTACACCGGCAGCATGGGAACAATGGGGGCCATGTTTTACTCGCTGAGGGAGCAGCAAAGATCTGAAAGAGAAGCGGCCCGGGAGGTCGGAAACAGGGAAAATGAGCGGTAATCCTGGCTTCGGGGAAGGGCAGGCTGTCAGAGCGGCGATCGGTCCGGCTCTCCGAGGCAACTCTTAACCATGCCCCGTTTTTCGGCCATGCTGGTGGACCTGGACGGTACCTTGATGGTAACGGACGAAGTTTCGCCCCGGGTGGCAGATGCCGTGACAAGGGTGTCGGAGTTGATTCCGGTGTCCATTGCCACGGGGCGGCGCGCTTCCGATGTGAAGGATTACGCCGGAAAGCTGGGCCTTGCCGCACCGCAGATCTGCAACGGGGGCGCGACCCTAATTGATCCGGGCTCGGGCGAGTTCCTTTGGAATGCTCATATGAGAGCGGACGTTACCAGACCCATTATCGAGACACTGAATCTGCGCTCAATTCCCTTCATAGCGACCCATCCCGGCGGGGACTCAGAGACCCTTTGCCAAATCAAGCACTGGGATCTGACCCGAATTTCGGCGATGGATATTTCGGAGTCCCACGCGGACAAGCTGGTATCAATGTTCAGTGGTGAACCGGACCTGAACCTGGTGAAGGTTTATCTGCACTATAACGGTTGGTGGGCAGTGGACTTCACCGCGGAGGGGGTCCACAAGGGCGCAGCGGCGCTGGTTCTAGCCGAGCGGATGGGCATTGAGGCCGGAGAATTTATTGCCGCCGGCGACAGCTTTAATGACCTGCCAATGCTGAAAATAGCCGGGCTTCGCATTGCGATGGATTCGGCCCCACCGGCCATGAAAGAGATTGCGGACTACGTAGCGCCGGCGGTGGAAGAGGATGGGCTGGCAGTAGCCATCGAAGAAGTGGTGCTGCCTGCGCTCCTGGAACAAGCAGACTGACTTCATAGGAAGCCTGGGGCTGGTTGGAATTACAATTGCCGGGCTTTCGGCAGAGCGAGAAGCACGCTCTTCAATTGCCTCAAATGGTTAAATTACACAAGATGGCGGCCGCTTTCTGATGAGCAGTGATGAGTTAAGGAGGAGGCTGGAGCAACTGCGACAGGGCAACTGCAGCGTTGAAGAGGTCCTGGAGTTCCTCAGGGACTTCCCTTTCCAGGACCTGGACTTCGCGAGGGTTGACCATCACCGGCCACTGCGAACCGGCTTTCCTGAGGTAGTATTCGGGCAGGGGAAGACACCGGAGCAGGTGGCGGGGATTGTCCGATCCCTGGCCGGGCGTGGAAACCCAGTCCTTGTTACCAGAACGGACCGAGTGGCTCTCGAGGCCGTCAAGGAATTGGTACCGGAGGCCGAGTTTCACGAAGGCGCCAATGCCATAGTCGTTCCGGAGGAATTACGGAAGGAAACCAGAAGGGGCGTACTGGTGATGACGGCTGGAACTGCGGACCTGCCCGTTGCCGAAGAAGCGGCGCTCACGTCCACGCTCATGGGCTGCCCTCCCCGGCGGACGAATGATGTTGGAGTGGCCGGTCTGCACCGTCTTCTTGACTCATTGGAAGAAATGCGGGAGGCCAGGGTCATAGTGGTAGTCGCGGGGATGGAGGCGGCCCTGGCAAGTGTCGTCGCCGGCCTGGTTACTGCTCCGGTAATTGCCGTGCCTACCAGCGTAGGGTATGGGGCTTCCTTTGAGGGCCTTTCCGCGCTCCTCGGCATGCTGAACAGCTGTGCCCCGGGAGTGGCTACGGTCAATATCGACAACGGGTTCGGCGCCGGCTACCTGGCCGCACAGATAAACCTTATGAGCCTTCCCTGTGAGTAGCAAGGGGCGGAAGCTGCTGCTTGTGGTTTTCCTGGTGTGCCTGGTGTTTGCCGGAGTGGCTGGATATGGAGATTTCCAGGAAGTCTGGCGGCGTATGTCGCAGTTCCCTCCTCTTTACCTGTTTTGGGCGTTCGGGTTAGCGTTGGTCAACTACTTGCTGCGGTTCCTGCGGTGGGTCCTTTACTTGAGGATTCTGCGGATCCACGTGCCCTTCCCGGTAAGCCTGCTGGTGTTTCTTGGTGGACTGGCCATGACAATCACCCCCGGCAAGGTTGGCGAACTGGTGAAGTGCTACCTGCTTAGGGACCGGGCCGGAGTACCTGTTGCCGCTTCCGTTCCCGTAGTCTTGATGGAAAGGGTTACCGACCTGGTTTCCGTCGTCTTGATGGGCCTGATTGGGCTGTTATTGCTGCCGCCCCTGCTGTCGACGTTGTTGCTGCTGGCCCTAGCAGTAGTGGCCGCCGCCTTGTACGTGCTTTCGACCCGCCACACCGACCGGGCGCTTGGTTTACCTCTAGTCCGGCGGTGGCAGGAGGAGATACGGGAAGCGCGGCAGGGAGTCAGGGCGTTAACTCGGCCCTGGCCGATGGCGGCAGCATTGGCCCTGGGGTCAGTTTCGTGGGTGAGTGAAGGCGTAGCGCTCTGGATTGTATTGAAGGGCTTGGGGGCAGATATAAGCGTTCTCCTTTCTATGCCCGTCTATGCAGGCTCGGTGCTGGCCGGCGCGGCCACGACCCTACCGGGCGGACTGCTGGGAACTGAGGGCGCAATGGTGGCTATTCTTCAGCAAATTGGGGCGGAACGCGACGTTGCCGCAGCGGGCACCCTCATTGTCAGGGTGGCTACGTTGTGGTTCGCCGTGGCAGTGGGCCTGGGCGCTCTGGGCTTTCTCCATTGGCTGTTGCCGGGGCGTGATTCAAAAGTGCCGACGGAGGGCGACTCCGAAGTCCGGACCGCAGGCACGGTCAGCGAAGGCGTTTCTGATGGATAACCGGCAGGCCGAGGGCGAAGCTCAAGCACCGCCCCGGGCAACGCTTAACGGGATGGCTCTGGTCCGGGCCCTGCGCCCGCGGCAATGGATCAAGAACGGTCTGGTGTTCTTGCCCTTTCTGTTCGCCGTTGATTTAGCCTGGTCTCCTTCTGAATTGGAAGCTGTTCCAGGCCTGCTGCTCGACGTCCTGCTGGCGGCCGTGGCGTTCTGCGCCCTGTCCGCTGCCGTGTATCTCTTTAATGACTTGCAGGACCGGCAGTCCGACCGGAGTCACCCCGTCAAGCGGTTGCGCCCACTGGCTTCGGGCCAGGTCAGTGTGCCACTGGCGGTCCTGATTCTTGGGTCTTGCCTTGTGCTGGGGCTGGCCATTTTCAGTCTGATTGATCCGTTTCTCACTGGGATCGGCGTTCTATACCTGGCATTGAATGCGGGTTATTCCCTGGGGCTAAAACGGCTGGTGGTGATTGACGTGCTGCTGGTGGCCAGCGGGTACGTAATCAGGACGGTGGTCGGGGCACTGGTCATCGGGGTTGACCCTTCTCCCTGGCTATATACTACTACCGGCGCGGCGGCATTGTTTATCGTGCTGGGGCGACGCTTTGCGGAGGTGAGACTGGCGGGTGAATCACCGGAGGAGCAAAGGCCCGTTTTAGGGCAATATCCGCTGCCTTTCGTCGGTCAGCTTCTGATCATTACGGCGGCCACAGCGCTGGTGAGTTATGCCCTCTATACTATTGAGGCAGCCAACCTGCCGGACAACGACGCGATGCTGCTCACCATACCCCTGGTGGCCTTTGGTCTATTCCGGTTCCTCTACCTGGTCCACACCAGCGACGATGCGGAATATCCCGAGCTGCTAATAGCGAGAGACTGGCCTATGGTAATATCGGTAGTGGCGTGGCTGGCAGCGGCCGGAATAATCCTGGTGCTGGACGGTACGAGCTAATGGTCGTTGGGAGCGTTAGTCGATGCAGCAAGATGGTAAACCAGTAACTGCTCCGGTTCCCGGGGCCGGCGCCGAGCCCGGCAGGACTGCGGGCCGGGCGGTCGTCGCCGTGGTTGCTACCCGGCCGGAAACAGTGCTGGAGGATGTAGGCCGGGCGATGGTGCTGGCCGGTGTTGAGCAGATCCTATCGCCTGACCTGGTGACCCTGTTAAAGATAAACATTTCCTGGCAGCACTGGTACCCCGGGTGTTCCACAACACCCTGGCAACTTGAAGGAGTGGTGCAGGGTCTGCAGAAGCTGGGCCACCGGGACTTGATTGCGGCGCATAACGGCACCGTGGTGGTGGATTCCTATGAAGGTGAGGAGAATAACAAGCACAAGGCGGTGCAGGACAAATACGAACTTCCTACCATCCACCTGGACACCCCGCCCAACGTGTGGATTGACTACAAGCCCCGGGCGGAGATGCTGGTGCTGGACGATATTTTCCCGGAAGGGATTCAGATTCCCGAAATCTTCCCGGGCAAGAACATCATCCAGCTGCCTACCATGAAAACCCATGTCTTCACGACCATGACCGGTGCGATGAAGAATGCCTTTGGCGGCCTGCTTCACCGAAAGCGCCACTGGACCCATTCGGTAATTCACGAGACCCTGGTAGATTTGCTGGCAATCCAGCAGGAAATCCACCCGGGGATTTTCGCGGTAATGGACGGAACTTTCGCAGGAGACGGCCCCGGCCCGCGGGCCATGCGCTGGCATGTGAAGAACC
>JAJEDS010000016.1 GCA_022821365.1 Dehalococcoidia bacterium
TTCACGTCATGTTCACTGAAGCGGCCCTGGCCGAAGAACTGAACTCCATTGCCCTGCTGCGGGCCAATCCCCAGGTCAACAGTTATCTCAAGTGGGTGCGGAAACAGAAGAGCGCCGCCGGGTTCAAGGTCCGCCGGGCCAACAACCGGCGTTAGGAAAGTCTATGACCACGGTGCCTGCAACGGCGGAAGCGGTAATCATCGGCGGCGGCGTAATGGGGGCCAGCATCCTCCACAGCCTGGCAGTGCGGGGAATGACCAACACCCTGCTGCTGGAGAGGGACGTGCTGGGGGCCGGCTCAACCGGGCGTTCCTCATCCGCCATCCGGATGCACTATTCCACCGAAGTCCACGCCCGCATGGCGTGGGAGAGCTTCAAGGTGTTCCGCGACTTCGGCGAGATTGTGGGCGGCGAGTGCGGCTATACCCGTACCGGCCACCTGATAATGGGCGGGGAAGAGGATGCCGACACCTTTCGCGCCAACGTGGCCATGCAGCAGGGCGTGGGCATTGACACCCGGCTGGTTACCAGGGAAGAGGCCCGGGACCTGGCGCCGAGCTTCCACCTGGAAGACTGCGGGGTGATCGCCTACGAGCCTGTGTGCGGTTACGGCGACGCCTCCGCCACCTGCGCGTCTTTTGCCCAGGCTGCCCGGGACCGGGGCGCAAGGGTAATCTTGCGCTGCCCCGCCGTCAACGTGGAGGTGACCGGAGGCAGGGTTACCGGGGTGGTTACCCGCGATGGCCGCATATCCACAGGTCGGGCGGTTGTCGCCACAGGGCCGTGGAGCCGCAGTTTCCTGCTGGAACACGGCATTGATCTCCCTTTGGAGGCCACCCGCCACGAAGTGGTCCACCTCCGACGGAGTCCGAAGGGGCCAGCCTATCATCCCGGTGGCGGCGACCTGATCAACCAGATTTATTTCCGGCCGGAGGGGGCAGACCTGACCCTGGTGGGCAACGGCAACATGGAAGACGTCGTTGAAGACCCGGAAATCTTCGCCCAGCGGGCCAGCCCCGGGTTTATCCAGGAAATATGGAGCCGCCTAGCCCGCCGGATACCTGCGCTGGCCGACGCCGAGTTCAGCACGGGATACGCCGGTCTCTATACCTCCACGCCCGATTCCCACCCCATCATAGACGCCGTTGAGGGGATAGAGGGCCTGTACGTTTGCACGGGGTTCAGCGGTCACGGCTTCAAGCTTTCGCCCATGGTCGGCAGGTTGGTGGCGGAACTGATGCTGGACGGCCGGGCCACCTCCATCGACATTGCCCCGCTCCGCATGTCCCGCTTTGCCGAGGGCGACCTGAACAACACCGGCTACGGGTTCAAGGTGATGGTATAGTGCCACGCTTTGGCTAACCTGCTCAACGCTTCACACAGCGTCTTGGAGATAGTAGAGGTTCGCCTTCCGACAACCGCACTTGTGGAAGCGTCGACCGCGGAAAGCTCCCCCAATTCTTCTTATTTGCTCGGCAGGCTGTCCTGCTCGGCGCATGTACCACAATTACAGTGAGAGAAGAAAGGAAGATGATCGTTTTCCCAAGTTCGGCGACTTCAGGGCTAGATTCCAGCGCAATCGCGTTTTAATTTCGCTGGCCACTCAATCAGGAAGTCAATGTCGGCCTGAACTTGCTGAAAGGCCTAGAATCCTTGCCGAAAGCTCGATTGCGGGTCCAAGAGTTGGTTTGTGGGAGGGAGTTTAGATTCTGAACGGAGTGAAGAATGCCAGTACTTGCAGTTGTGAGCGGCAAGGGGTTAAAGCGCGATTCCCCCGCAAGATTCCCATTCATCAACAACTGTAGGGGAATCGGTTATAATTTGGCTCTCACATAGGTATTAACTCGAGGCTGAACGTGATTTCCAACAATGCCAGGGTAGCCAGGGCCCTCTACCTGTTAAAGCTGGACCTGGACAACTTTGTTGCCAGGGAATTTACCAACTACCACCAGGACCAGACTCTCACCGTTCTCAACCAGATACTGGGCCAATCCCGAGACTCCCAGAAACCGTTCCAGAATATGAAGACCCAGGACTTGCTTGCCGTGGTGCAGGCTTCCTGGTGGAATGTGTTTGACCGGGCAATGGGCGGCATTGAGCTGGGCCTGGTACGGGAAGTGGCCCTGACCCATGAATCGTGGGCCGGGCGTAATAGCTTCAGCGCGGAGAGCGCCTTTCAGGCGTTGAGCTCAGTCCAGCGGTTGCTGTCGGCCATGTCGTCGCCCAGCACCCTGGAATTGGATATGCTCAAGCGGGAATGCCTGGAATCGGAAATAGAGGTAACGGAACCGAATGCAGTGGCGGCCCCTATATCTACGGACGACGTTGCCGTGACTGAAGTCTCCGCTGTCGAGGAAGACGCCCGGGCCGATGCCCGGTCTCTCGCTAATGACGACACTGAGGAAGGGTCGTTGGAAGGCAGCGGGGAAGAGGCGCCCGAGTCCGGCGAAGAGCCCTACATGGCAGACCTGCTTCGTATTCTAAGGCAGGCAGGCGCCCTGCTGGGGGAGGACTATCTGGTCAGGGATACCAGGGATGGTATTCCTGCCCAGTATGCTGACGACTCCCTGGTCCAGGAATTGAACCCTTCCCTGAGGGTGGCCCTTGAAGAGCGAGGCATACCCGGGATTCTCGGATACCAGGGCGAGGCATTGTCTCAAGTCCTGGCCGGAAACCACGTAGTCCTGGAGTCCGGACGGGGCGGCGACGAAACTGTTACCCTGGCTATCGTTCTGGCCGAGTCCTTGCTGCGAAATCCGGGCTGCCACGGGCTGATACTTTGCCCAGATGAGCAAACGGCCGGGTCGCTGGCCCTGCGATTGAATGGACTGCTGGAGGCCGCAGGAGTTCGGGTGGCGGTTGACGCGGAAGAACTATCTGACCTTGTCCTGCAATCCGAAGAGCAGCTCCCGCAGGCTGTCCTGGTAGCTTCCGTGGATGCCCTGAACGTCGCCTTGGCCAGTCTGCGAGATGAGTGGCAATCCCTTCTGGCAGACGTGAAAGTCATTGCCCTGTATCGGGCCGAGGCGTACCGGGGTTTCTTCGGGGCAAATGTAGCCGTGTTGCTGCGGCGGCTCGCCCACCGCCTGGCCATGTTCGGTGCAAGCCCTCAGCACCTCATACTGGCCCACGACTGCGGCAATGGAATCGAATTGGCCCGGAACCTTACGGGGCAGAACTTCCAGGCAGTTGCCGCCTGTGATGCGCCGACTGCCAGGCGTCACTATATCGCCGTAACCCCCGTGGACCCGGACGGGCCCGGCCAGGTAGATCTGCCCGACCGCATTGCCCGGGCGGTCCTGGCCTTAGTAGGAACCGGCAAATCGGTGTTGGTCTACTGCTCCGTGGAGAGCCTGGCCCAGAAGGGCTATGACCGGGCACGGGAATTGGGAGAAAATTCGGAGATTGACGATACCGCACTCTCGCTGGCCGCAGCAGAGCCGCACGACGTGTCAGACCTGATTGACGGGGAGGAGAGCGCCTCCCATGGCCCCCGCGCCGTGTTTGCGGTCATTGGCCAGGAGTGTGACACCCCGGCGGGCAATTTTGACGGAGTTATTGTAGCGGGCAGCTTTTCCGATACTCGCCTTGCCCTGGGCCTGCTCGACAGCGCTGGCGGTGCGAATGAAGGCGAGGCATTTGCCCTTTTCTATGCGGCCAACGACGCTGATGGCCGGTTTGCCGTTCGCAACTTTGGCGCATTGCTTGGCAAGGAACGGGGCCAGGTGGCAGTTGACCCTGACATTCCCGAGGTTATCAGTCCTCACCTTCCTGCCCTGGTCCATGAGGCGGAAGGGCGCATTTTCTCCTTTTCCCGTGATGCGCTGGGCAACGCCATCTTTCAGGCCCTGAGGCGGGAGGCCGCGTCACTGAGCGCAGAGGGCGAACCCGATAATCTGGCTGTAGAAATGCGCCCCGCTGAGAGGCAGAAATGGGGCCTTTGGCTCGAAGGCCGGCAGGTCTCTTCCCTTTCTCCATACGGAAAGTTTCGAGAGATTTACCCGGGCAGCGTGATTGCGCTGGACGGTATGAAATACCGGGTGGCTTCGGCCGACCCTGGCGCAGGTGAGAGCCGCCCGCCGGCTATAACTCTGGAAAGCGCCGAGGCGCTGGCCAATCTGAGGACGGTACCCAGCTTTTCCGCATCCGTTGAAATAATGGAGGAGTCCTTGTGCCTGTCCCTGGCCCCCCGGGTTTCCCTGCACCTGGGCCGGGTGATGGCGGAAGAAGCCCTGGTGAGTGTTTCCGTGATTGATGAATCGGGCGGCCCCGATCCGGGCGACGATGGGCAGGACAACCAGGACTTGGTGACCGCCACTTTCGCCCCGGATGAAGAAGCCACCTGGAGCCTGAACTCCCAGGCCTTCTGGATTGACGTGGAGGGGCTGGCGGAAGGCGACGCTTCAGCAGCAGGGGATGGGTCCGGCACGCCGGACCCGGCGGTCACCACTGCCCTGGAGCAGATGTTCCGGGTGGGCGCCAGGCTCACTTTCCCGGTGGGCAAATACGACCTGGCCACCTATTCCCAGGACGCAAGCACATTCATTGTAGAGGTCAGCCCCGAATCCCTGGGCATCGTCAAAAAGGTCTTCGACAACTGGCGGGACATCCTGAGCCTGGGCGCCAGCGTGGTTAGGAATTGCCGGTGTACGACGGGATGCATCTACTGTCTTCTGCCGGTTTCACCTTATGAAAAACCCGTCGACAAGGCCGGCGGGCTGGCCCTGGCCGACAAGCTGCTGGAGATTACCCTGGGTTCGTGAGAAACAGGTACCCCGAACATACCGCGTAGAGGCTTCGCCATGACTACCGCATCCTCAACCATCAACGCAGGCCGCCTGAACCGCACCCTGGCCGAACTGGGCCGTATTGGCGAGACTCCTGGCGGGATGATGCGCCTGGCTTATTCTCCCTACGACCTGCAGGGACGCGAGTATGCCATGGGTCTGATGCGGCAGGCGGGAATGGAAATTCGAGTGGACCCGGCCGGCAATGTCATTGCCCGCAAGGCAGGTACAGACCCAAACTTGCCGGCCATTGCCCTGGGTTCCCACACCGACACGGTGCCCAACGGCGGAAAGTATGATGGCGCCCTGGGCGTACTGGGGGCCATCGAGGTGGCCCAGACCCTGGCGGAAAACGGCCATGTCCTGCGCCATCCCCTGGAAATTATCATCTTCACCAACGAGGAGGGCACCCGCTTCCACCGCTGGCTGCTGGGCAGCCGGGCCATGGCCGGTCTGCTGGAGCCCGAAGACTATGACGCCGTGGATGACGAGGGTGTATCCCTTGAGCGCCGCTTGTCTGATGTAGGCGGCGACCTGTCCCGCATTGACCAGGCCCGACGTTTTCCGGGGGAACTGGCCGCCTACTTCGAGTTGCACATCGAGCAGGGGCCGACCCTGCACCGCGCCGGGACTCCCCTGGGCGCGGTAACGGGCATAACCGGCCGCTACGTTTTCAAGGTTGAAGTTCAGGGCACCGCCAACCACGCCGGCACCACACCCATGCCCGATCGGCACGACGCCCTGGCCGCCGCTTCCCACCTGGTGCTGGCCACCCAGCGCCTGGCCACCGACGCGGAAATCTGCCGGGTGGCCACCGTGGGCAACATCCAGGTTACGCCCAATGCCGTCAACGTGGTGCCCGGCGAGGTAACCCTGGGGGTGGAGTTCCGGGACGTGGATACCAACGCCCTTTCCGCCGCCGAAACTACCCTTCGCCGTGATGCCGCCGAAATCGCCGACGCCAACCGGGTGTCGGTCAATATCACTCAGGTGGAGGCGGCCCGGGCCGTGCCCATGCCGGCACGAATGCAGGGCCTGGTGGCCGAGGCTGCCGACCAGGCGGGGCTGGCCTGGGAGTCCCTGCCCAGCGGCGCCGGGCACGATGCCCAGGCCATGGCCGCAATTACCGAATCGGGCATGGTCTTCGTGCCCAGCGTGGAAGGCATCAGCCACTCGCCCCACGAGTTCACCCCGCCGGCCGACTGCGCCAACGGGGCCCAGGCCCTGCTGAACATACTGCTGATGGCCGACGCCCGGCTGTAGTAACTTTCCACGAATGAACACGAATGAATAATTGATTGAGAGCCATTTCGCCGCAAGCTGGAATCCCCATTAGTGAGTATTGGCGCCTATTCGTGGATAAAAGAGGTTTTCACCCATGGACATATCCGCCACCTATGTCTTTGACGCCCCGGCCGAGAGGGTCTGGAATACGCTGATGGACCCCCAGGCCCTGGCAGCCTGCGTCCCCGGCTGCCAGAGCCTGGACGCTATTGGGGAGAACGAGTACCAGGCTATGGTGAACGTGAGCCTTGGCCCGGTGCGGGGCAGTTTCACCGCAAGAGTGGCGATCACCGAGACCGATCCCTTCCAGTCTTACCGCCTGTCCCTCAGCGGCAACAGCAACATCGGTTTTGGCAGCGGCGAATCGCTGGTAACCCTGGAGGAGGCGGTAGGCAGGACGACGGTACGGGTGGAGACCCAAGCCCAGGCCGGCGGCACCGTGGCCCGGGTGGGCCAGCGCATGATGGAAAGCGTGGCCCGGGGATTGCTGGACCGGTTTTTTTCGTGTTTGCAGGAGACAGTGGGGCGGGGGTAGGGTACATCGCAATGCTAAGAAAGTCCGGCAGCAAGCCTTAATTGGCATTTCAGACTGCAAACGTTAATGCAAGCCGATTGTCCGGCCCTTCATACCCATAGGAGTAACTTGGTCATGTCATCAAACTTTGCAGAAGTGCTTACTAAAATCAAGAGTCAGCAGGATTCGCTGGAGGTACTTGACGAAAGGGCCGTCGAGTTGGGAGTAGTTATCCCCCTGTTGCGTCAACTTGGTTGGGACACCGATGACGTGCGCGAAATTTATCCGCAGAAGCTCTTGTACGGTGCAGCTACTTGGGAAGGTCGTGGCAAGGTGGACTATGCGCTCCAGACCGGAGGCAAATGCCTGGTCTTGATGGAAGTAAAGCGCTGGTCAACAGCTTTGAATGACAAACATGAAGACCAGCTTGCCGAGTACTGTCGTCTCCAGGAGTCAGGTCCAATTCTTGCCGTATTGACCAACGGCCGGCACTGGAAGTTCTTTCTTCCACCATTAAGGTCGGGTAACACCTTTCGGTACACTGCTATCAGAAAGTTCCTGGACATTGACATCTTTACGCATCCCGCAGTTGTGGAAAGCAGTTTCAATAAGTTCCTCGCCAGGGGCAATTCTGTTGCCGATACCGTTAGCAAAACTCAGGAGTACGCCAGAGCCTTGATTCACAAGCCCAGTCCAACTGCCTTTACTTTCATAGAGCCCGGAGCCAAGACTACCAAAAGTGCCCATACCTGGAATGAAGTAATCCATGGCCTTTGCGAAATTATGGCAGTTAGGTATCCTGAACGGTGTAGGGAGCGCGTTCTTCTACTTGGGTATTGGTTTTCTACAATTCAAAGTAAGGAATTTCCTGTGCACCTTAAAGCATTGGAGTTATACGTCAAGCGTGTCTCCGACCCTGAAGGCCAACAGGCCATCTCAGATATTCTGGGAGAGTTCGGATATCCGGCTAGATCCTTTACTATTTCCATTTCAAGGTAAGCCACCTGCATCGCGTTTACCTTTTAAG
>JAJEDS010000009.1 GCA_022821365.1 Dehalococcoidia bacterium
CCCAAGTCCAGATCGCAGCCGACTAACCATCTCAGCCGACTAACCATGGTGACATTTTCGCTTTCCATTTAACGGGACAGAATCGCTGGACAACAACAAAATGGGAAGCACCACTTAGCTATGGGGTGTGCCCCATGCGCCAGCAGCCCAGGCTCTCTGCAGCCAAGGTCGGCACTATTTCAGAACCCGGCCAGTCTTCCGACGGCAACGGGTTAACGCTACGAGTTGAACCCTCCGGGTCGAAACGCTGGTACCAGCGGGTCACTATACACGGCAAGCGCCGAAATATTGGTCTGGGGGGTTACCCGTCGGTGACTCTGGCAGACGCAAGGGAAATGGCTGTTGCCAATCTGCTGGCCATTAAGCAGGGCAAGGACACCCTGGCGGAAAAGCGCCAGGCTTCAGAAGAAAACAAGCGGGCTTCCGCTCCTACTTTCGCTGAGGCTGCCAAGCAGGTCATTGAGTTGCGCCGCCCGTCCTGGAGCAGCCAGAAGCATGCAGAACAGTGGGCCAGCACGTTGGCCACCTGTGCCTGTCCAGTGATTGGTTCCATGCAGGTGGAGGATATTGGCAGTGGCGAGGTGCTAAGTGTCCTTACCTCCATCTGGACCGAGAAGCCGGAAACAGCCCGCCGGCTGCGTCGAAGGGTCGAGACTGTCCTGGATTGGGCCGTGGCTCAAGGATGGCGGTCCGACAATCCGGCAGGCCGAGCGGTAACCCGGGCATTGCCCAAACACTCTCGGGTCAAGGATCACTATGAAGCCCTCCACTATTCCCAAGTGCCGGCGGCAATGGAGAAGGTGCGAGAGTCCAGTTCCGACCTGAAGACCCGCTTGTCCCTGGAATTTCTGGTGCTTACCGCGACACTCTCCAGCGAAGTGCGTTTGGCCAGGTGGTCTGAGGTTGACTTAGTAACTGGTACTTGGACCATTCCCGCAGAGAGGATGGAAGCCAGGCGCGAGCACCGGGTTCCTCTTTCCCGCCGGGCGCGAGAGATTCCCTTGGAGGTTCAGCAGCAGGACGATCAGGATTCAGGGTTGATATTTCCCTGGTGGACGCAAAGGCGGACCCTTGTCCAACATGACCCACATCCTGGTCTTAAGGCGCCTGGAGATACCGGCCGTACCCCACGGTTTCCGCGGCAGCTTTCGGGACTGGGTAATAGAACTGACCGACGCTCCCTGGGTTGTCGGCGAAGCGGCCCTGGCGCATAACCTGGGTAATCCTACCCAAATGGCCTATGCCAGAAGCGACCTGTTTGATAAACGGAGAGACTTGATGGAAGCGTGGGGCATTTTTGTGGCGGGATAGGAGAGGAGATTGCAGATGCTCAGTCTAATCGCTCCGCGAGACCTGGGCCCCGTTCCGGCCTTGGCTGTCGCGGCCTTCGTGGCCTTGGCGGTTTTTGCCTGGACCGAAAGGACGGTACTGGTCGATCCCGAAGGGTTGTCCGTTTCCTACTGGCCTTGGAAGCTGTGGCAGATCGGTTCCTTGGCAATAGGCTTGGGAGGTGTCTGGTGGGTCTGGCTGAGCTCCCGCCGTGTCCCCTGGGTGCGCAGCCTGGCGTTGGGAGTACTGGCCCTGGCAGTGCTGGCCAATGCCTACACCGACCTGTTCGGTGACCATTGGGGCAATGTTTGGCGCACCGTTAATCCGCTTTTCATCGGTTCCTCTACAGTGGCGGGGGTGGCGCTGTGGCGATGCGGATGCGCGTCTGGGCGGGTGGCTGGGGTTATTTCGCTGGCATTGGGCTCTCTTGTATTTGCCAACGGTTACTTCATCAACAATGGAATCATCTGGCAAATACTGGACCCGGTACGGATGCTTGCCTCTTTGGCCTGGGCCGCAGGAGCCTGTGTGACTAACACCTTTGACATCGAAAATACGTAGCTGGCGTACCTTTTTCCAAAGACTGCACATACCTGTTATTCGAACGGTCACAGATAAAATGCCACATGGCCGAATGAAATTGAGATGAGGTGATTCGTCTGATTTACGAACGCCTATGCAGAATTGGCCAGTCTTCCTATCAAGCCAGGATTATTCCCACGTTTTCCCCCACAGGTCCCTTCAAATAATGGCCCTTCTCGTCCCTCAGTTACTGCATCAGTAAAGGTTAGAAAGAAAAACCCCAAGGTGAACGAAGCCGCCAGGAATGACCTGCCGTACAACCTGCCTCCTCAAAGTCTGCACATGCTCAGCGCGCCCTGCGGCATAATTCAGCAATGCTAAAATACAGCTATGGCCTAAAAGAATATATCCGATTTTCCAGCGGCCATGGTTCGTCAGTGTGAAGGCCTGGACCGTCTCTGAGGGGAATGCCATGACACGGGGAATGCTGAACATTGAAGAACTGAGGTCCTTAGTCGACGAGGGTACTGTCGATACGGTGATTTTGGCCTTTCCAGACCTGTATGGGCGGCTGATGGGAAAGCGGCTTGACGCTTCTTTCTTCCTGACTGATTTGGAAGAGGGTACCCACGTCTGCGACTATCTGTTCACGGTAGATATGGAAATGGAACCCGTCCCCGGATATGAGTTCTCCAACTGGGATCGAGGCTACGGGGACGTTCACTTGGTTCCGGACCTTGAAACCATCCGGAAACTGTCCTGGCTGGACCGGACTGCCCTGGTCATCTGCGACGCAGAGAACGAGCCCGGGCATCAGCCGGTAAGAGTAGCTCCTCGTTCCATACTGCGCAAACAGCTGGAAAGGTTGAAGGCGGCGGGATACCAGGCTATGGCCGGCTCCGAGCTGGAGTATTACCAATACCGGACATCTTACTTGGAGGCGTCGCAGAG
>JAJEDS010000281.1 GCA_022821365.1 Dehalococcoidia bacterium
GCCCCGTGACCTGGTTCAGCCATGCGGCCACCTGCTGACTACCGTATGAACCTCGCAAAGTTCTCTCTATGTGTAGTTGGATGTGGCCAATACGCCGCCGACTTCGCCGGCAGCCTGGCCCCGCTTCGTCAGGAACTCGACCTGTTTTTCGCCAGCCGGGACCCTTCCCGGGCGGAGGAATACCGCCGGAGATTCGGCGGAATTGACTCCTTCAGCAGTTACCGGAGGGCGGCAGAAGACGCCCGCATTGATGCCCTGTACATTTGCACACCCCACCACCTGCACCGGCAGCACTGCGAACTGGGAATTCGGCAAGGGAAGCACATCCTCGTGGAAAAGCCGCTGGCCCAATCGCTGGAAGATGGCTCCGCAATTGTGAGTTCGGCTGCCAGTTCCGGCGTTACCTTGATGGTGGCCGAGAACGTGCGCTACATGGCGCAAGTCAGGAAGTGCCGGGAACTGGTTTCCGACGGCGCGGTGGGCCACCTGCGCCTCATCCAGTTTCAGGAGGAATATCCCTTCCAACCCGGCGGCTGGCGCAGCATGAAGGCCAACAACGGTGGAGGTGTCCTAATCGACGGGGGCATCCACAAGGTTCACTTTATGCGGTACCTGGCTGGAGAGCCTGAATCCGTTTATGCCGCCGAACTTCCCAAGGCAATGGAGGGACAGGAGGGAGAGGACGGAATGACAGTGTTGCTTCGCTGGTCAAACGGCGCGGCAGGAATGATCAACCATTCCTGGACTGCCGGCAGTCCCAAGCCGCCGGAAGTGCGAATTACCGGAACCCGGGGCAACATTTCCTTCACCGTCGGCAGTGGCCAGCTTGCATTCGAAAGAAATGGCCGGGAGGAAATAATCCGCTTTTCTCCGGACCGCAGGGGCATTCCCGCCATGGTCCGCGACTTCGTTGCCAGCGTGCGGGAAAACCGTAAAGGAGAGACTTCCGGCTCGGAAGGCCTCAGAGACTTGGCCCTGGTGGTTGCGGCCTACGAGTCTGCCCGCCGAGGAGACGTCATCAAATTAGAGGATTTCCTTTCCCCGCAGCCACCTTAGGGCAACCGACATTGAAGGATGGACAAGGACCCTCATCCAACGCTGCTACTAGGCTTGGCACAAGACCCTAAAGCGTAGGAAGGTACCTTTCTATCTCATAATCTGTAACAGTAGACCGGTACCGCTGCCACTCCAGACGCTTGTTGCGTATAAAGCTCTCCAGGATGTGCTCTCCCAGGGCCACTTTGAGCAGGTCGCTGTCTTCTGCCAGGGCAATTGCCTCGCCCAGGCTTCCCGGCAGCACCTTAATCCCTCGTGAAGTAAACTCCTCACGGCTCATGGCGAACACGTTCCCTTCCACCGGAGGAACTTCCGGATACTCTTCCTCGATGCCCTTCATTCCGGCGGCCAGCATTACGCTGAATGCCAGGTAGGGGTTGCAGGCCGGGTCCGGCGCCCGGTATTCGATCCTCACCGAATTCTCATATCCGGGCTTGTATGACGGTACTCGCACCAGGTCGGAACGGTTGCGGGCCCAGGAGATGTAAACGGGGGCCTCGTAGCCAGGCACAAGCCGCTTGTATGAGTTGATCCATTGGTTGGTAACCAGGGTAATCTCCGGCGCGTGCCGAATCAGCCCCGCAATAAAACGCTTGGCGACAGTAGACAGCTTGTACTCGTCCTCAGGGTCATAAAAGGCATTCTCATCGCCCTTGAACAGGGACTGGTGGGTGTGCATCCCGGAGCCGTTAATGCCGGTGAACGGTTTGGGCATAAAGGAAGCGTGGAAACCCCTGAGCTGGGCCAGTTCCTTGATGGCCAGCTTGGCGGTAATCACGCTATCGGCCATGGTAAGGGCGTCCGTGTATTGCAGGTCAATCTCGTGCTGGCTGTGGGCGCCCTCGTGGTGGGAGTACTTGACCGGTATGCCCAGGTCTGACAGATTCAGCACCGTGTCACGCCGCAGGTCGGCGGTTGGGTTGCTGGAAAGCTGGTCAAAATACCCGTCCGAGTCCAGGGGTTGAGGCGGGCGGAGCTTGTTCGAACCATCCTTTTCCGGCTTTTCCAGGTAGAAAAACTCCAGCTCCGGGCCCACGTAGTAGGTATATCCCATGCGGGCCAGCCTTTCCAGGTTCCGCTTCAGGGCCAGGCGGGGATCACCCATGAAGGGATCGCCGCTGGGAGAATGAATGTCGCAGAACATCCGGGCCACCGCGTTCTGGCGCGGCCTCCAGGGCAGGACGGCAAAGGTAGTGGGGTCCGGGTATGCCCGCATGTCGCTTTCGTCAATCCGGTAAGAGTCCTCGGTGGCGCGGGCAAAACCTTCGATAGCCGACCCGTCGAAGCCCACGCCTCTTTCAATTGCCTCCTCCAGATCGTCTACGTTGATGGCAAATCCCTTCAGGTTGCCCAGGATATCGGTAAACCAGAGGCGAACAAACTTCACGTCGTTGTCTCTGGCGGTACGAAGCACATATTCCTGCTCCGTGGTGCGCGAGTCCATCATTTCAATTCCTCGGGGCGGCTTGAAAAGCTGCAAACACGGAAATTTGCAAAAGCTCAGACGCTTTGCGGGTCAAACGAAATTCTAACCTATTGACAGGTCGTCATAAACCCAAAACAAAGGCGCCGCCTCGACATGGCGGCGCCTTTTGCCTTGGAGCAAATCAGGATTAGGATCCCTTCGCGTCGGAGCCCACGGTCTCAATGATCAGGCGGGTAACGACATAAGGATCAGAATTGGCGTTGGGGCGGCGGTCCTCAATGTAGCCCTTGCCGTCCCGGGCAACCTGCCAGGGAATCCGTACCGAGGCCCCCCGGTCGGACACGCCGTACCGGAACTCCCGATATGAACAGGTCTCGTGAAGGCCTGTCAGCCGCTCTTCAATCCGGTGACCATAGTTGGCGATGTGCAGGTCGTGTCTCTTGCTGAGAGCTTCAGCCGCGGCAACGCAGGGCTCGTAGGAATCCCGCATGGCGTTGGTCGAAAAGTTGGTGTGTGCGCCAGCGCCGTTCCAGTCTCCTTTCACGGGCTTGGGGTCCAGGGTCGCACTGATGCCCCGCCGACCGTCGACGGTCTCAACGTCTTCCCCTATTCGATAAAGCAGCCAGCGGGCCAGCCACAGGTGATCGCCGACCGCCGGGGCGCCGATGGGGCCGATCTGGAACTCCCACTGCGCCGGCATCACTTCGCCGTTAATGCCGGAAATGGCCAGGCCGGCGTAAAGGCAGGCGTCCATGTGCTGTTCCACCACGGGGCGGCCGAACACCTCGTCGGAACCCACGCCGCAGTAGTATCCGCCCTGGGGTGCCGGGAAACCGTTGTCCGGCCAGCCCAGGGGCTTGATGCCGTCAAAGAAGGTGTACTCCTGCTCGATGCCGAACCAGAAATCCATGTCGGCGTACTGAGCCGCCGCCGCCGCGCAGGCTGAGCGGGTGTTGGAAGGATGAGGAGTCATGTCGGTCAGCATCACTTCGCACATGACCAGCTTGTTATTCCCGCCACGCACCGGGTCGGGGACTACCAGTACCGGGTTCAGCACGCAGTCGGAAGCCTCGCCTGGGGCCTGGTTAGTGCTGGAACCGTCAAAGCCCCAGACGGGGGGGTCCTCTCCGTCGGGCACTATCTTGCCTTTGGAGCGCAGCTTTGCTGTGGGCTCCTGCCCGTCGATCCAGATATATTCTGCCTTGTAGCTCATGATCCAAAACCTCGCAATTTGTTTTACCTCAGGCACTTCGAGCCATAATAAATATCGGGCGGAAAACCCTGTTATGTGGTGTACGCGCCCTCGCCGTGGGTTGCCACGTCCAGCCCCAGTTGCTCTGTTGACTCCTCAACCCGCAGGCCGATGGTGTATTTCAATGCCAGCAGGATAATGCTTGTGGCGACGAACGACCAGACAGCAGTACCAACGATGCCGGCCAGCTGAATCAGGATCTGTTCGCCTCGCCCCACTCCGTCCGGCAGAGCGCTGTATCCAACGCCCACAAAAAGACCGGTGGCCAGCGCTCCCCAGGTTCCGCCCATTCCGTGGACACCCCAAACCGCCAGCGCATCGTCTACTTTCAGTTTCAACAATAGCTCAATCGCCCCGTAGCAGATGGCGCCGGCAACCAATCCAATTATAATCGCTGGCATTGCTCCGACAAAACCGGCAGCGGGTGTGATAGCCACCAGTCCCGCCACTGCTCCCGATGCGGCACCAATGATGCTGGGCCGTTTGCCGAAGAACCATGACATGGCCACCCAGGAAACCAGGGCCGACGCTGCCGCCGTATTGGTTACCACGAAAGCGTTGACCGCTACGCCGTCTGCGGCCAGGGCGCTGCCGGCATTGAATCCGAACCAGCCAAACCAGAGCAGTCCCGCGCCCAGCACGATCATTGGTACGTTGTGGGGCGGCATGGGCTGTTCGCCGAACCCGATTCGCCGGCCGATTATCAGGGCCGCTGCCAGCGCCGCTATACCCGAGTTGATGTGGACCACGGTGCCGCCGGCAAAATCCAGTGCGCCCAGGTTGCCGAGCCAGCCTCCGCCCCATACCCAGTGAGTTACGGGAGCGTAGACCACGGTAACCCAGACCACCGTAAAGATCACAAAGGCGCTGAACTTCATTCTTTCCGCGAAACCGCCGGTTATCAGCGCCGGCGTAATTATGGCGAACATCCCCTGGAACACCATAAAGGTCTGGTGGGAGAGGTTGTCGGCGTAAGGGCCCGGTTCATCGGCGCTAACGCCGGCCAGGCCAAGCCATTGCAGGTCTCCTACAATTCCCAGCCCCCCAAGGTCGCCACTGAAGGCCAGGCTGTATCCCCACAGAACCCACACCATGCCGACCAGTCCCATGCACATTAGGCTGTGCATAATGGTGGCGGTGGCGTTCTTTCGGCGGACCAACCCGCCATAAAAGAATGCCAGACCCGGGGTCATCAGCAAAACCAGCGCCGAGCAGGCCAGTATCCAGGCAGTATCTCCAGTATTCATACTTTGCCATCCCCCTTGTGGCTAGTGAGCCTTGAGGCCGTGGAAGCATCGCTACCTTGCGTTTGCCCTGTCAGCGACGAAAACCGCCCTTTTCCCTACCCTGCCCAATAGAAACAGCCCATACTCCAGGATATCCCTTGAAGCATGGACTTTTCATCGGTCAGCAGGTTCGGGATTGACTGCGGTCTACACGCTGATCTGGTCCCGCCTTATTTCTTGAGAAACAGCTTGGGCAGAAGCACCCACATACTGAACAGTCCGATAAAGGCGGCCCCGGCTGCGATTAATTCCATATT
>JAJEDS010000307.1 GCA_022821365.1 Dehalococcoidia bacterium
CTGGAAGAGGCGGTGGAACCGGAACAGGTCTACTCCTTCCACCAGGCTTTCATCAACCACGGCCGACTGGTGTGCAAGGCCCAGCGGCCCCGATGCCTGGAGTGCGTGGTGAGCCATGGTTGTCCTTCCAAAGAGGGATTCATCAAGGCGGCCGAAAAGGAGGCAAGGGCCGCCCAGCGAGCGAAGGCCAGGAAGAGCAAAACTCCGGCAAGACCTCGCAAAGCGGCTGCGCAGGCGCCTCACGCCTACCCTGAAGTTTAGGCGTGGGTGACAAAAAGGCTGCGCGCTATGGAAGGCCACTGCATACCTGGAATTGCTGCCTTGAATGATGAGCCAACAATTCGCCACTCCGTATCCGGGCCTTCAAAATCATTGGCTTTACATCTCCGTTGTAGTAGAATATTTAGGTGTGCCCCGGTCGTCTAGCCAGGTTAGGACGCCACCCTTTCAAGGTGGAGATCATGGGATCGAAGCCCATCCGGGGTACCAAGCTCTTCCATTAGCGTCTCTGGCGGACCCTGTAACCTCTGTTTTATCCTTACCTTTGATTGTTTAGGGCCCTGGGCAGGACTAGCTTTGAGTCTCCCACCGGGCCTTGAAGGATATATGACACTGAGAAACAGCTTTTTGCGATTGAACCGCATCTTTGGCAAGGAAGCCGGTGGTCAACCCCGGGAGGCCATAGCCGATACTATTTGCCCCCACTGCGGCGCCAGTATGCCGCGCTCCAGGCGATGCCCCGAATGCAACCGACCGACTTTTTCGCTGCCCGGGTGGGCGCTTTCCAGTCGGGAGCGGCGTTTTATTACCAGGAAACGGCTAATCGTTAGCGGCTGCGTGCTGGCCGTCCTGCTGTTTGTCTTTTGGCTCAATTATCCCTTCCTGCCCAATTACGGCATCCTGCTTTTCAACAGACCAACCACCGAGGCCTCGTCTGAATCGACCATTGAACGGTGGTCAATGGCGGGCGGAGATCTGGCTCAGAGGAAAATGGTCTTCAATGCCGGCAACTCCGCGGCCCTTCCAGCAGGTAGCGTCCGGTGGAGCGTGCCTACAGGAGAGGGAACCAGGGCGGGGCCCATTGTTGCCGACGGTGTGGTGTACCAGGGGGCCTATTTCAAGATTGTGGCCCTGGATGCCGAGACGGGCGAGTTGATATGGTCGCAGCCCGCTTCAGGCCCGGTGCAGACCTCCCTTGCCTTAGCCGAAGGAAGGCTTTACGCCGGGTTCCTCGACCACCACGTGAGGGCGCTGGCGCCCGAAACGGGTGAAGTGATTTGGGAATTCAGGACCGGGGACATTATAACCAGTTCTCCGGTGGTTCACGACGGCATTCTATATGTGGGAGCCTGGGACAACCTGCAGTATGCCCTGGACGCCGCCACCGGCGAGGTGATCTGGACTTACGAAGCAACAGACAAAGTGAGTTCGCAGAGCCCGGTGACGGACGGAATTATGGCGGTGCCTGATAAAGCAGGCAGGGTTCACTTGCTGGACGCCCGAACTGGGCAAAACAGGCTGGTCTATCGGACTCCCCGATCCACCAACGCCGCCCCGGTTATTGCCCACGACCAGGTCTATTTTGCTGCGGGAGGCCGGATTTACGCCATCGACGCCACGGAGAAGGAAGTGCCCGGCCAATACCAGTTCAAGCGGGTCTGGGCCCAGTTCTGGTTGTGGCAAGTCCCCGGAGTGCCCCGGCCGGCCGGACAGCAGGGAGGGCTTTGGCGCTTTTCGCCTGACGGCAACGACTCCAGCATTGTCGCTTCCCCGGCAGTGACCAATACTCGGCTTTACGTGGGAGACCTGGATGGGCGTCTTTACGCCATCGACCCTGCCAGGGGAAGTGAACAATGGCGGTTCCAGGCTGAGGGAGGAATCTATGCATCTCCCATAGTCGTGGGAAACACGGTCTACATTGCCACCCAAAAAGGGCATGTCTATGCCGTAAACGCCGAATCGGGTGAGGAAATCTGGAATCTGACTTTGGAAGCCGGTGTGAACGAACCTATGGCGTTTGCCGCGGGGAGGCTGTACGTCCGCACCGCCGACGGCGTAGTCGTGGCGATTGAATAAATCGCTCTTCCCGGAAAGCAACCACACAGATCGGAGTAAACCAAGTATTGGCCAATGAAGAATCGGCTACCAACCAGGTCGACTCGGTCATTGAGCGGCTGGAAAGGGACAACCAGGAACTCAAGGATGCGGTAGCCAACCTCCAGAAGCAGGTTCGCCAGAGAGAACTGGATGCCGCATACATGTACATCCACTCCAACTGGCTATGGATTCGCTGGTTCCTGGTCCGGGACCAGGACCGAGCCGGCGACGATACGGCGCTGCTGGAAAGGGCCCGAACCGCAGAGGGCGCCATCAGAGACAATTTGCCACGCAGCCTGCGATCGGTGCAGTTCGAGCCGGAGCCAATGCAGGCAGCCTACCGGTGGCGTATTGAGACTACGGTGGCCCTCAACCGCAACGGGTACACCTTCTTCGACTGATGCCCCTCTCGGTTGTCCCCGCCTGAATCCAGGGGCATTCTCCATTTACCGCCACCACTGGGTAATCGCATTTGAA
>JAJEDS010000144.1 GCA_022821365.1 Dehalococcoidia bacterium
CGGTCGGCTTCCAGGCCTCGGAAGCCGATGCTGCTGGTGTTGGGCAGGCGCAGATCGGGATGACCGTTGACGCGGACATCCATTCCAGAGTCCAGCAGCCGGGACTCCAGGCGATCCCTCATTTCCCGCATGTGGGACGAGTACTTGGCAAGGTTCTGGTGAATCAACCGGCAGGCCGCGCCCAAACCCACCATCTCGATTACATTCTCGGTGCCGGCGCGGCGACCTCCTTCGTGGCCCGCTCCGTGCATGAATTTTTCCAGCTCAACGCCTGTCCTGACGTAAAGCGCCCCGATACCCTTGGGGGCGTAGAGCTTGTGGCCCGCAATCGACAGCAGGTCCACGCCCAATTCATCAACATTGACCGGAACCTTCCCCACTGACTGGGCGCAATCGGTGTGGACGAGGGCTCCAACCGCGTGGGCTGCCTCGGAAATCTCGGCGATGGGCTCAATGGCGCCCACTTCATTGTTGGCGTGCATTATGGTAACGAGGATGGTCTTGTCGGTCAGGGCCTCCTTAAACTGGGCTACGTCCACCAGGCCATATTCGTCCACGGGCATGCAGGTTACGCGAAAGCCCTGCGATTCCAGATAGTGGCAGACTTCGGTAACAGCGGGATGTTCCACCGCAGAAGTGATGATGTGGTTGCCCCGGGTCCGGTGGGCAATAGCAACGCCCTTGATGGCGTGGTTGTTGGCCTCGGTGCCGCCGCTGGTGAAGATTAACTCATCAGTACCGCAACCCAGCAGTTCCGCAACCTGCTGGCGGGCCACGTCTACGCCTTCTCGCGCCGCCACGCCGAACCCGTGGCTGCTGGAAGGATTGCCGAAAAGGCCGTGTACGTAGGGAAGCATGGCCTCGGCGACCTGTGGGTCGATGGGCGTGGTGGCGTTGTAGTCGAGATAAATGGCGGACATGGAAAGCTCCGACTGGGTTATCCGTGGCTGTCTGCGCCATTATAGCCGACCAGGGGTAAAGGGGCCAAAGCTCAGCCGCCGGGAAATAGCGTTTCGGTATTAATGGTCAGAACCCGGGAATGGTAGGGGAAGACCTGTGTGTCTGCCCTGGTCCCACGGCTAACCACCTGAATTGGAACGCTACTCCGCCGGGAAGCAGGAGGCCTATATCCTCCCGTCAATCACTATGTCAAGGACGGCGGGCTTCCCCGAGTCCAGGGACCTGGTGAGTTCCGGGCCAATTTCTTCCGGGTCGCTGATGGTCCTGCCATAGACGCCAATGGCTTCGGCGATACCGGCGATATTAAGGGGCAAAGGGAAGTCCATGCCCACATACCCCTCGAAACCTTCCTCCACCTCTTCTCCGAGAATTTCCTGCCGGTGAATGTTCATGTTGAGCTTGAGAATGCGGTAGGAACGGTTATTGCACACCACGTAGACTGCAGGTATCCCGTAATTGGCGGCGGTCCACAGGGCCTGAACAGTCATCATCGCGCTGCCGTCGCCAACGACGGCCACCACGGGCCGGTGGGGTTGAGCCAGCTTTACGCCCAGGGCAGCGCCCATTCCCCAGCCGATGGCCCCGATTCTTTCCCCGTACAGGCTGCCGGATTCGTTGAATTTCAGGGCGGCATGCAGGGCGTCCTTGGAACTGAGTGAATCGTCCACCACCACGGCGGTCGCCGGTAGGACTTGGGAAATTTCGTGCATCATTCGCTCAGGGGACATAGGTCGCGCATCCCAGCGTTCGCCAAGTCGCTCACTCCAGGCGGAACGTCCCTGGGAAGTGCGCTCCTGCCAGGACGCCCTCCTGGAGGCCGCCCTATCCCTTGCGTTTGAGTCCATGCCTTCATCGAGCAATTGTGCCAGCAGTTCAAGGCCTGACCGGGGATCGCCGAACAGGGCCAGGTCGGTAGGTTCGGTTTTGCCGATTTCACGCTGGGCCGAGTCCAGGTGAATGAGCTTAGTGCCAGTACCCAGGCTGGGTCCGGGAAGGTAGAAGAATCCGGAAAAGACGTTGGCGCCTGCGACCAACACGACGTCCGCTTCCGCCAGCAACCGCCGGCCCGGGGAAAGGGTGGGATTGATGCGGCCTTGGAACTGGGGATGACCGGTGGGAAAGTTGTTCCTGGCGATGGAAGCGGCGTACACGCCGGCGCCGCACTGCTCGGCCAGGGTGACCGCCGCCGCCATGCCTCCTGCCTGGGCCAGGCGGTCCCCGACAATCATTACCGGGTTGGCGGCACTGGCCAGCAACTCGGCAGCCGCCCGCAACTCGGACTCGGCGGGAGGCGGTGGCAGGAACGGCGGGGCCGAGGGGACGATCGCCATTTCCGCCATACCGTCCAGCGCGTTCGCGGAGAATCCGACGAATACGGGGCCGGAAGGCGGGTTCCTGGCTTCCTGGAAGGCTCGCCGCATCACCCCGGGCACTTGCTCGGGGTGGGTTGCCTCCACGCTCCACTTGGTGAACTGGCGAACCATGTCGGCCAGGTCGGTGCGGTATTCGATAAGCTTCCGCACATCCTTGTTGCCGGCGGTCAGGACCAGGGGCACGCCGCCATCCATCGCGTGGTGCAAGAGGCTCATGCCGTTGGCCAGGCCGGTTTCGATGTGGAGATTGACCACGGCGGGGCGGTCGCCGGAGATGGCATACCCGTCGGCCATACCCATGGCAACGCCCTCCTGGGTGGCCAGGATATAGCGAAGGTCAGGGTATTCGGGCAGCAGGGCCATGATAGCGCTTTCGCTGGTGCCGGGGTTGCCGAAGATTACTTGCACCCCCTCTGCCCGCAACATCTCAAGGAAGGCGCGGGCGCCGGACATCATGGTCATGCCCCGGCCTCCTGCGGTGCGACGGCCTGTTCAGATGCGGACGAAATGCCGCAGTCCAGCAGAAAGGCTAGCAGCAAATCTCCCATCTGGGCCTCGTGGATTGGAGCAAACTTGGCAAACTCCCGCAAATTGCGGGCCGCCTCTTCAGCCGGATCAAAATTATCACCCATGATCAGATAGTCGGCGTACAACTCCCGGTTCCACACAACCAGTTCATCATAGGTCAACTGGGGTTCAAACTGGAAAGCGAAGCAGTTGCCCGCGCGGAAGGCCATGTTAATCCTGCGGTAGCGGCCATCTCGCAGCAGGATATGACCCTCGGCCAGGGAAGTGGCGCCAGCGGGTATGGAAAAACAGTCGCCGTGCAGGGTGGGGACCAGCGGAACCCGTATTTTCCCGAACACCGGGTCGACATCGCCGGCTTCAGTAACGGAGATTTTGCGCAGTCCAAACTGGTATCCTCCGGTGGGCTGCACTGTCCCCCCCAGGGCCCGGCACAACAACTGGGCGCCCAGGCAAACCGCAAAGACGGGTACTCCAGCCCGGAAGGCCTCGCTCAAGAGTTCTTGCTCCTGTTCCAGGGCAGGAAAAGGGTCGTTGGCGGAGAGGGGGCCACCCAGGCTTACGATGAGGTCGGTCTGGCACAGGTCGGGTTGGGGAAAAGGCCCGTAGGCAGGGGCCAGGTCGAACAGGTTAAGCGGATTTAGCTGAAATCCTTGCTCCGATAATATCGACGTAAAGTTCGCGCCCAGTGATTCTGGTGCGGCGTGGCGTATGATCAAGGCATTCTTCATGGCAGACCTGCGGGGGTTTCATTGTTGCCGGCCAAATCCTACACTAACCCCATTCCCGATGCCAGCGTGCCAGGGGAAGTGCCGCTGAATCAAAACGTTTTAAGAGAGGAGGCCTTGTGGTAACGATACTGTCCAATGCAACCCTGGTCACGGGAGACGAGGGCCGCACCATTCTTTACGACTCGGCGGTGGCGGTACGGGACAAGTTGATAGCGGCGGTGGGCCCGACCGAAGAAATCCAGGCCCAAGTTCCGGAGGGCGAGGTTGTCGATTGCCGGGGGAAGGCGGTATTTCCGGGCCTTATCAACTGCCACACCCACCTGCTGGCCACGGCAGACCGGGGGATCCTGGAGGACTTCGGTTTTCCTACATCGCTCCGGTTCCCCGAGTCCACTCGTTCGATGTTATCAACGGAGGAGCGGCAGGTTATCGCAACACTGGGAGCGCTGGAGGCAATCCGCAGCGGGACCACCACACTACTGGAGATAGCGGACCACGTGGGAGAATTTGCGGAAAGCCTGGCGCATACGGGGTTGAGGCTTGTGCTGGCGGACAACTTCAACGACGTGAACCCGGACCGCTTGAGGCTGGGAGCGTTTGAGTTCGAGGCGCACCGGCGCGAAGAAGGCCTGCGACGCAGCGCCGAGCTGGTGGAAAAGTGGCACGGCAGAGATGACGACCAGGTAACCTGCTTCCTGGCGCCCCATGCTCCCGAACTCTGCTCCCCCGACCTGCTGAGGGAAGTGCGGGACATGGCGGAGGCCCGAGACCTTGGCTACACCATTCATCTGTCCCAAAGCCGCCTTGAAGTGGAGGCCGTAATGCGAACCCGCGGTGTGGACCCTACCCATTACCTTTTCGCCAGCGATTTCCTGGGGCCGCGCCTGGTGGCCGCCCATTGCCGCTACGTAACGCCGGCCGAAGTGTCCCTGCTGGGATCTCACAACGTGGGCATATCCAACAACGCAGCCATCGCCGCCCGCCGGGGAGCGGCAGCGCCGATTCGGGAACTGCAGGCCGCCGGCTGCCCGATTGGCATGGGATCGGACAACATGGCAGAGGATATGGTCGAAGTAATGCGAGCGGGCCTGCTTCACGAGCGGGTGCGCCGCAACGACGAGATGTGGCCCCAACCCGAGGACGTCCTGGAATGGGCCACCCTTGGAGGCGCGCAGATCCTGGGAATGGGCCAAAAGGTCGGGTCATTGCAGGCAGGGAAGGAAGCCGATCTCTTCATAGTGGATACGTTCAAGGCCCACCTGGTCCCGACATTGCGAATCGTTTCCGGATTTGTTCATAACGGGCAGCCGGCGGATATTTCGGGGGTGATGGTGCGAGGGCAATGGCTACTGAAAGACGGAAAGACGCTAACCATCGACGAGGAAGACACTATCCGCAGGGCCGAGAAAATCAGCCATGGAGTCTGGGGCCGCCTGGTTGCCAAATATCCCAACGTGCCGTTCCCGGTCAAGCTGCCTCCAGGGCCGGCGCACTGAACCGCGCGACCGGCTTCCAGACTATCAGCAGGCTGCTGTAACGGGCATGCCACTGTCCCTTTGAAGGGACCGAACGTAGCAAATGATATTCTCCACGTCTCCTTCGGAAAGGTCCGGGACAGCCGGCATACTGCCGAAGTGCCAGTGGTGTGCCGGCACGCCCCGATTGATGGCGGCCCGGAAGGAGAAGTCGGGGTGATGGTAGGGGTGATAGACTTCGTGAATCAAGGGAGGCCCCACTTCACTGCCGGTGGCCTTTTGTCCGTGACACTGAGAGCAGTTTCGCTGGAACAGGTCCATTCCGACCAGGTATTCGGGGGATCCGGTCTCGTTGACCGAACCGCTGGGGGGATCCGGGGTGGGTGTCTTGAGGGGCATGGGAGAAGGGGCCTCCATACCGGCACAGCCCACGGCCGCCAAAACCCCCATGACGGTTACTATCAGCCAGCGTAAACGACACTGGTAACAACTCATTAAGGTAGTCCTAGCATATTCACTCGACACTAAAGGGGAATTAGTCTTTCCGGCCCCGCCGCAGGGAACGTCCGGGCAGGGCGCCCGTATTTTCTCCCCGGTTGATGACCATCCTCCCGTTGACTATCACATATTCGATACCCACGGGATAGTGCTTCGGGTCTTCCCGGGTGGCGTAGGTTTTGACCGTGTCCGGGTTGAAAATCACTATATCTGCTTTGAAACCGTCGCGCAGAAGGCCGCGGTCGGGCAGGCCAAGCCGCTGGGCCGGGAAGGAAGTCATCTTGCGGATGGCTTCAGGCAGCCTCAAGTGTTTCTCGGCCCGCACGAATTCGGCGAGGACAATGGGAAAGCACCCGTAGGTACGGGGATTGGGGTACTCGCCGAAGAGTATGGCGTCGCTGGCTATCATGCCGTAGGGATGGGACACGAAAGCCGGTAAGGTCTGGGGGTTGGTGCCAAGGCCCACCGTGGATATGCCCAGGTTTTCCTCCAGCAGCAGGTCAAACAGCGCGTCCGCCGGGTCCTGGCCCCGCATTTCCCCAATATCCGTAATCAACCTGCCTTCGTACTGCTTGTTCTGCGGTTGGGTAAAGTTGGTCAGCCAGTTGCCTTCCAACCGCTCGGGCAACACTTCCCGCTTCATCCTGGCCCGGTCGTCCGCATCCTGCAGGGCGGCCATCAAGCGTTCCGGCCCGCCATCCTTGGCCCAGTGGGGCAGGCCGATGGTAACCGTAGTTCCAGAATAGGGATAGGTGTAACAGTCGAACGTTACGTCCATGCCCTCATCTCTGCCCTTTTCCACCAGCCCCAGGTAGTCCAGGTGACTGCCTGAACCCTGCGCGCTCTGGCGGTAGTGGGTCAAATGGATGGGACAGCCACTGCGGCGCCCTATCTCCAGGGCCTCCTCCCAGGGGGCCAGCAATCCCTGGGAGCGGAGACTGGCCCTGGTATGGGTGTGGTAGAACCCGCCCAGTGATGCCGTCACGGCGGACAGTTCAGCCAGTTCGGCGGTGTCGGCGTAGGACCCGGGCGGATAGTCCAGTCCCGTGGACAGGCCCCAGGCCCCCTCCTCCATGGCTTCCCGTACTACCGCTTTCATATCTTCCATCTCGGCGGAGGCGGCGGGACGGTCGTTCCAGCCCACGCCCCAAATGCGCACCGGAGCATTGCCAAGGATGTAGGCGATGTTTATGGCTACGGAATTGTCGTACCTGGACAGCAGTTCAACCACGGTAAGCCAGTCGGCCGGCATGGGCGGGTAGCCGTTGAGACCGGAGTCCAGCCAGATGTAACGGTGCAGTTCCTCCTGGGTCTTGAATGGGGCGTGGGAAATGCCGTCAATGCCCACCAGTTCGGTGGTTACTCCCTGCCGCACCTTAGGGTCGTGATGGGGTTCGCCCAGAATGGTCAGGCCAGCGTGGGAGTGGAGGTCGATGAACCCGGGGCATACAACGTGGCCGGCGGCATCAATGGTCTGGGCCGCTTCGATGTGGCCGGCATCGCCGCGCCAGATACTTACCACTTCTCCTTCGACCAGCACAGTGGCGAAGAAACCGGGGCTGCCGCTGCCGTCTATGACCTGACCGTTTTCAATCTTCAAATCAACCATGACTTCCCCACAAACCAGCTAAGAAGCACTTCCTTCTAC
Organism: Dehalococcoidia bacterium; assembly: GCA_022821365.1. Taxonomy (GTDB): domain Bacteria; phylum Chloroflexota; class Dehalococcoidia; order Lucifugimonadales; family UBA3495; genus Bin22. The sequence goes on from JAJEDS010000144.1 coordinate 7,211, forward strand.
CGAGTACATTGAAATCCCGTATCGCTGGTCGAGGCGACAGAACGCTATCGGAACGCCGCGAATTGCGGATATAATACCATCCAACGGGAGGGGCAAGACCCCGCTCCGGGTAATTTTCAGAAATCTGGTCAGGCTCTTTGCGCAAAGTGAGAATCTCTACTCGTTTTTCTGTTCACATCTTTCGAATGCCGCTGCTCATCTGCGCCGTGTTCCTGGTTGCCGGCGCCGTCCTGGTGGGGGACGCCAGCGAGACCAGGGCCGGCGTGGCGGCGCCGGCATGGGAGACCTTTACCCGGTATGAGGCCACCGCCAGCTACTGGCTGGATGACGACCTGGGCCCGCCGGGTTACGTGCCCCAGGACGACGTGGACGAGCAGGAGCACGTTTATTGACTGGGCGCCCTCGCCACCCTGGTAGGGGGGCCCGGAGACGACATCCTCGTCGGCACGGACGGCGATGACGTTATCCTGGGGCGCGCCGGCGACGACCGTATAGACGGGAAGGGCGGACACGACATCCTTTGCGCCGGTTCCGGCAACAACCTGATTTTTGGCGGCCCAGGGGACGATTACCTGCTGGGCGGCGACGGCGTAGACCAGCTGATCGGCGGGTCCGGCAACGATTTTCTGCGTGGCGACGATTCCGACGACCTGCTTATTGGGCAGGCCGGGGGCGACTTCCTATCCGGGAACGACGGAAACAATACCCTGCTGGGCGCCGATGTAGTGCCGGAGGAAGACGACCTGCTGGCGCAACTGTTCGGCTTTTACCGCAGGGACATAATCCTGGGCAGCGTGGGCAATGACGTGCTAATAGGGGGAAAGGGCAACGACGCCCTGCTGGCCTTCGGCGGCCACGATTTGCTCCAGGGCAAAGAAGGGGACGACGCTCTCATCGGCCATTATGGTGACGACTTCCTGGATGGAGGCGACGGAAACGAGGACGAATGTAATGGGAGCGAGGGCAGCGACGCCTCATCCAACTGCGAGTTGATGGTGAGCATTGAACGGGGCGAACAACGGGGCGTCCCCGACTGATCCTTCGACGCGACAGTCTTAGCAACACCTCAGCAAGGAAGCCAGAAAGGTAATGAAATACGACGTGATAATTGTGGGGGCGGGTTCTGCCGGGTGCGTTTTGGCAAACCGCCTTAGTGAGGACGCCAACCGCTCGGTGCTTTTGCTGGAGGCAGGACCGGACTACCCGGACCCGGACAACATGCCTGCGGAGCTGAAGCATGACCTTAACCAGGCTGCTTCCGAGAAAGACGCTCCTCATAACTGGTCATTCATGGGAGAATCCAGTCCCCAGCGACCCGAACCGGCCCTGGTGGCCAGGGGACGGGTTACGGGCGGCACCAGCGCCATCAACCACCAGATTTTTCTCCGGGGGCTGCCCGAGGACTTCGATTCCTGGTCTGCGGCCGGTAATGACCGTTGGAGCTACCTGCAGGTGCTGCCCTATTTCCGCCGGCTGGAGAGGGATTCCAACATTCAGGACGATTTTCACGGCTCCGACGGTCCCATTCCGGTGTGGCGGCATCCCCGGGATACCTGGCTTCCCATACAGTCGGCCTTTTACCAGGCCTGCGCCGCCCTGGGGTTTCCCGAAGACTCGGACATGAACCACCCCGAAGCCACCGGCGTAGGCGCGTTCCCGCTGAACAATCCAGGCGGGATTCGGATGAGCACAGCGTTGACCTACTTGAACGACTGCCGGCGACGACTGAACCTTACTATCCGGCCCAACGTGCAGGTTCGACGGGTTTTGTTCCGAGGCAAGCAGGCAACGGGCGTTGAGGTGCTAAGCGGAGACGAGGCCTTCGTCGTAGAAGGTGAGGAGATCATTCTCAGCGCGGGGGCCATAGCCTCTCCCCAGTTACTGATGCTTTCAGGGGTTGGACCGTCTGCCCGCCTCAAGGAACTGGGCATTTACCTGGTTCACGACCTGCCCGGCGTAGGGCAGAACATGAAGAATCACCCGTCGGTATCTCTCAGGTACCGCCTTGTGGGAGGGGAGCGGCCTGCGCCCGATGCGCCGCGCAACCAGGTAGGTTTGCGGTTCACCGCGGAGGGATCAGAGTACCGTAACGACATCCAGGTGCAGCCAACCACTTCATACCCGGAGAGTGTAGCCACTCCGGACATTCGCATAGGCTGCCGGCTGGAACTGCCCCTTAGCCAGGGGGCGTTAACTTTGACCTCGCCCGAGGTAACCGTTCAGCCCCGGCTGGAGTACCGGTTTCTGACTAATCCCCATGACCGCGACCGGTTGCGCGCGGCGGTGCGGCAGTGTGCTGAGATTTTCCAACATCCGGCCTTTGAAGGACTCCTGGGAGAACGAATAGCGCCTACTGACGAAGTTCTGTCCGATGACGCCGCGCTTGACGCCTGGATGCAGGGAAACTCAGGCATCGCCGGTCATACGTCTGTTACCTGCCGGATGGGCATGGCGACTGACCCAATGGCCGTGGTGGACCAGTACTGCCAGGTACACGGTCTGACGGGGCTCAGGGTTATTGATGCTTCAGCGATGCCCGAAATTACCAGGGCCAACACCAATGCCACGACCATCATGATGGCTGAAAGGGCTGCGGATCTGATCAAGGAAGGAAACTAGCGGTCGGCCGCCCACCCTTCTACAGGGAAATCCGCATCAGTTCTTCGGAAAAAACAATCTCCCCGTCGTAAATCCGGCTGATGTCGCCGATGCCCTGTTCCATGGGGCCATGAGCAGACAGGTGCGGCCCAACGTGCACCAGGACAAGCTTCTTTACGCCAGCGGCCTGGGCCATCCGCGCCGCGCCGGTGGTGCCGCACTGGCCGGTATATTCCCCGTTGGCGTCCATCACCGCCTGGTCGTCCCAGCACATGCAGAGCATCATGTCCGCACCCTGCGCCAACTGGGTTACGGAGTCGCAGGGCTGGGTGTCGCCGGTAAAGACCACGCTGCCATCGGGCGAGTCCACCCGGTAGGCCAGTGAGTCGAGCCAGGGTTGAACGTGTTCAGCGGCCGCGGCGGTTACTTCCCAATCTGAACCACTGAATACCCTCCCTACCCCCACGTCTTTAGCCGCGACCGCAGGGACGGGCCTGGGCAGGGTGCCGCCCCGGTTGACGAACACCTGCTGGCTGAGGAGATGATTCACCCGGGCCTTCCAGTCGTGGGAGAAGAGGCCATTTTCTCCGATGATTCCCTCGGTAATCTTTTCGGTCAAATCGGGACCAAAGACCTGCAGCTGATTCTCTTTTCCTATGCTCTGGTCCCAGCGGCAAAGCAGGAAGCAGGGGTAGTCGATGTCGTGATCGAAGTGATGGTGCGTGAAGAACAAATAGTCAATCTGGGTGGGGAACAGACCTGCCTTGACCAGTTTATGAGTAGTAGCCGGCCCACAATCGAACATCAGGAACTGTTCGCCCAGCTTGATAACGTGGGAACTGCCAAACCTGGAGGGAGTGGGAGTGGGAGTACCTGCGCCCAGGGTGTAAATGTCTGCCATAAGATGGCCCCTTCTGAATGGGAATCCTGTCGAAAACCAGCATACCACCGACAGGCAATCGGAAATCCTGTGTCCTACCCAGTACCTCCCAGATATGCCAAATAAGGGCAAAGCTAACCCGTAAAAGACACTCTTTCAACATACCACCGGACTTAACGATGACCGGCAAGATTGACAAACAGGTATCGCCACATTCAACATTAATTGGCCCAATGATTGGGGAGGGATGGCAGAGTGGACGATTGCGCCGGTCTTGAAAACCGGTATACCTCCGGGTATCGTGGGTTCGAATCCCACTCCCTCCGCC
>JAJEDS010000258.1 GCA_022821365.1 Dehalococcoidia bacterium
GTTGCGAATCCTGGTAAGCATATCAGCGACTGGATCAGTAACCGGCATATTCCGTTAATCTCCTGAATTGAAACGATAGCGCTGGGAATCGCCCTCGGCCGCCGTTACCAGCTGGCCTTCCGGATGCCCGGCAATTCCCCGGTGAGGGCCATCTGCCGGAAGCAAATTCGGCAGATGCCAAAGTACCTGATGTAAGCCCTGGGCCGGCCGCACCGGTGGCACCGGTTGTATTTGCGCACGGGATGTTTGGGTTCCCGCATCCACTTTTGGACCATTGACTTCTTTGCCAAGGTAGCTCCTCGGGTAACAGTTTAGCGTCGGCGGTTAGTCGGCCCGCACGAAGGGCATTCCGAACATTTCCAGCAGCCGGATGGACTCGGCATCGTTCTCGGCGGTGGTGATGATCGTAACCTGCAGACCCCTGAACCGGTCGATCTGGTTATAGTCGATCTCCGGGAAGATAATCTGCTCCCGCAGGCCAATTGAGAAATTACCCCGGCCATCGAACCCGCGCCTGGAAATCCCCCGGAAATCCCGGATACGAGGCAGGGCCGTGTTAATCAACCGGTCCAGGAAATGGTACATCCGCGCGCCTCTTAGCGTTACGCAGGTCCCGATCGGGTTCCCGGCCCGCAGTTTGAATCCGGCAATGGATTTCCGCGCTCGGGTTATGATGGGCTTCTGCCCCGTTATGGTCGTCAGGTCCCGGGTGGAAGACTCCATGGCCCTGCCATTTGTCAAAGCCTCACCCAGTCCGATGTTCACCACGATCTTCTGGACTCGAGGGACCCGCATGGTGTTGGTAAAACCGAATTCGGCCATCATCGCCGGCACTATTTCGTTCCTGTAAGTGTCCCGCAGCCTGGGGTAAGGCGCCGTCGCCACCGCAGCCGGTTCCGCCTCGGCCGTGGCTGCGCCCCCGCCCCGCCGGGCCCGGGACTGGCGTTGTCGCCGGGGAGCCTGCTCGGTCTCCTCTGCTGCGTTTTCTTCCTGCGGTTGTTCCTGTTCGTTATCGAGCGTCATCTAACACTTCCTCGCACTTGGGGCAGCCGCGTACCCGCTGACCCGTTTCAAGCGTTACCTTCTTCGGTCGGATACCCTCGCCACACTTGTTGCAAATCAGCATTACATTGGAAATGTGGATGGGAGCCTCCACCTGGATACGGCCTGCCTGCCTGAGACCGGGGCGGGGCTTGATATGGCGGGTAATAATGTTCACGCCGTCCACAACTACTCGATTCTCGGCAATCAGGCTGCGTTCTACCCTGCCGGTCTTGCCCTTTTCCTTGCCAGCGATAACGCGTACCTCGTCACCGGCCTTGATATTCATCAGACTACCTCCGGCGCCAGGGAAACGATGCGCATGAACCCCTTGTCCCGCAGTTCTCTCGCCACCGGGCCAAAAATTCGGGTCCCACGAGGCATCAGGTTGTCCTGGATTATTACCGCCGCGTTGTCGTCAAACTTGATGTACGTCCCGTCGGGCCGAAGCAGGGCCTGGGCCTGGCGGACAACCACGGCCTTGACCACCGTGCCTTTCCGCACCGGCGAATTGGGTACTGCCTCCCTGACCGTGCAAACTATCACGTCGCCTACCTTGGCATACTTGCGCTTGCTGGCCCCGGGAATATTTATAAGCCTGATCAGTTTCGCGCCGCTGTTGTCGGCCACGTTCAGGCGGGTATATGTCTGAATCATTCTTCGGAGTCCTCTTCTTCCCCGGCATCGCTATCTGCCACGACCACCGGGGACCCGTCCTCGGTATCGCCAGCAATCTCCGCATCCAGGTCGGTTTCCAGTTCTATGGGCTGTACGTCCGCCACCTGGCGCCTCTGCAGGATCTCCAGCAACCGCCAGTGTTTCATCTTGGAAATCGGGCGCGTCTCCTGGATTCGCACCGTGTCCCCCACCTTGCACTGGTTGAGGGGATCGTGAACGTAAAACCGGGTTACCCTTCTCATCTGCTTGCGGTAGACGCGGTGGCGCTGCTTCCAGACCATCTCCACCACGGCGGTCCGGTCCATACTGGTGCGGACCACCTGTCCCGTGCGAACCTTTCGCATTTCCTTTGACATACTTAATTCACCGTTATGTTGCGCTCACGCATGACCGTAAGCAAGCGAGCGATATCTTTCCTGGTCCTTCGCGGTTCGTTGGTATCCACCAATTGATTGGTAGCCGCCCTGAACCGGAGGTTCATCAACTCTCGGTAGGTCTTGTTCAACTCGTCGGTCAGTTGATCGTCGGTCAGGGAACGAATCTCATTGATTTCCATTGCTTCTGCTGTCCCCTATGGCTAGCTGCTGCCCAGGCTGGCAGCTACCTGGTCCCGCTGGACCGTCTTGGTCGGGATGGGCAACTTGTGGGAGGCCAGCCGCAGCGCTTCCACGGCCTGGTTGCCGGGAACACCGCCGACCTCGAAAAGGATGCGCCCCGGCTTCACCACTGCTACCCAGTGGTCGTTAGCGGCCTTGCCGCCGCCCATGCGGACTTCGGCCGGCTTCTTGCTGACCGGCTTGTCGGGGAATACCCGAATCCACACCTGACCACCCCTCTGCAGGTGGCGGGTAATGGCGACACGAGCCGATTCAATCTGGCGAGCCGTAATCCATTCGGCGCCCATGGCCTTCAAGCCGTATTCGCCGAAGTGAACACTGTTGCCGGTAGTGGCCATCCCCTTGCGACGCCCCCGGCCCATCTTCCTGTACTTGGTACGCTTAGGTTGCAACATCGAAAGCCCCCCTGGTGGCCACGCCGTCGATTACGTCGTCGGCGATGGCTTCGGTCAAGTCTTCGTCATCGGGCCCGGATTCAACCCGGACTTCAATGGTTTCCAGTTCTTCAACGATCTCCGGGGCCGGCGGCAGGATTTCACCCTTGTAAATCCAGACCTTGATGCCAATGCGCCCCATGGCAGTGGCCGCCTCGGCCAGCGCGTAATCAATGTCGGCCCGCAGGGTATGCAGAGGCACCTGGCCCATCATCAGCTTCTCGGTCCGGGCAATTTCCGCGCCGGAAATGCGGCCTTTGGCGATGATCTTGATGCCCTGGGCGCCGGCCTGCATGGCACGCTGGGCCGCCTGGCGCATGGCCCGCCGATAGGCCACCCGGCGCTGCAACTGGTCGGCTATGTTGCGGCCCACCAGGTAGGGGTCCAGTTCCGGCTGCTCTATCTCTACAATGTTCAGCTGGACCCGCCGGCGGGTAATGGCCTCCAGCTTGCTCCGAAGGTTCTTCACCCGCTCACCGTCCCTGCCTATAAGGATGCCGGGGCGGGCCGAGTGGATGTTGATCACCGTATCCTGGGCGCCCCGGTCGATCTCCACCTTGGAAATGCCGGCGTCCGAGAAACCGCGATACTCTCCGTGAACGGTGTTTCGAAGCTTCAGGTCTTCCAGGACCAGGTTCCGGTAATTGGACGCGTTGTTGGCGTACCAGTGGGTCTTCCAGTCCTTGATGATCCCCAGTCGAAATCCGTATGGATGCGTCTTGTGGCCCATAGACTAGGCCTCCTGCTCAATTTCGTCGACGACGACGGTGATGTGACTGGAACGCTTGGTTATCCGGCCGATACGCCCCCGGGCCCTGGGCCGAAACCGCTTGATGGACCGGGCGGGATCGGCGGTGATACGCACAATCCGCAGGTTGTCCCGCTCCATGAACATGTTGTTCTCCGCATTGGCGGCGGCGGAAGCCACCACCTTGTACACCGTCCTGGCCCATGGCGAAGGCAACAGGCTCAGGGTGTTCAGGGCATCCTCTACTTCCCGTCCCCTCACCAGGTCCAGTATGGGCTTCAAACGCTTTTGGGAAGCCCCAATTTGCTTGGCAACTGCTTTAACCGGCGGCATAGCTTCACCTCACCCGGCTCGTGCGTTCCGACCGGGAGACGTGCCCCCGGTAGGTGCGGGTAGGAGCAAATTCCCCGAGCCGATGGCCCACCATATTCTCCGTCACAAACACGGGTATATGGCGCCGTCCGTCATGGACGCCCAGGGTCAAACCCACCATCTCGGGCATAATCATTGAAGCCCTGGACCAGGTGCGGATTACCGTAGCCGCCCCCGACCGCTGCACCGCATCAACTTTCTTCATCAGTTTGGGGTGAACGTATGGCCCCTTCTTAATAGATCTGGACATCGATTACCGTCGCCTGCCGCGTATTACGAATTTTCCACTGGTCTTCTTCTTCCGCCGGGTCTTGTAACCCAGGGTCGGCTTGCCCCAAGGAGTCTTGGGACCAGGCATCCCGATGGGCGATCGGCCTTCGCCGCCGCCGTGAGGGTGGTCCACCGGGTTCTTGGCCACGCCCCTTACCTTCGGCCGCCGGCCCAGGTGCCGCTTGGCTCCCGCTTTGCCCAGGCTTTCGTTCTTGTGGTCCGGGTTAGAAAGCTGACCCACGGTAGCCCGGCAATTGAGCAGCACCCGCCGCATTTCACCTGAGGGCAACCGGATGAGTACGTATTCGCCTTCCCGGGACAAAACCTGTGCGCCCACGCCGGCGCTGCGGACCAATTGTCCTCCTCGGCCCGGTGTCATCTCCAGGTTATGGACCACCGTACCGGTGGGAATATTCCTCAAAGGCAGGCAATTGCCGGGGTTTATCTCGGCGCTGGGGCCGGACTCAACCCAATTGTCTACCTCCAGTCCAATGGGAGCCAGGATGTAGCTCTTTTCCCCGTCGGCATAATATATCAATGCAATACGGGTAGTCCGGTTAGGGTCATATTCTATGGAAACCACCCGGCCCGGCACTCCGTCCTTGCGCCGCTTGAAATCAATCACGCGGTACATCCGTCGGCTGCCGCCGCCCCGGGCCCGGGTTGTAATGCGACCCCGGTTGTTGCGACCCGCGTGTTTGGCCAGCGGTGTCAAGAGCGACTTCTCAGGCTTCTTCCGGGTGATCTCTTCGAAAGACGGCCTGACGGCGTTCCTCATCCCTGGCGTTATTGGCTTTAGTTTCTTCAGTGGCATTACAAATACCTTTGCCGTTGGGCTATTGCACCCTACAGCCCTTCAATCAGGTTAATCCGGTCGCCTGGCCTCAGGGTAACTACGGCCTTCTTGGTGTCGGGCATCTTCTTGAACCTGGGCCCATACCGCTTGCGCTTGCCTCGAAGCATCGTGATGTTAACATCGGTAACCGTGACGTTGAAGTTCTTTTCCACCGCTTCCTTGACAAGTCCCTTATTGGCATCCAGCGCTACCTCGAAAGTGTACCGCCCGGACTCCTGGAGCAGCGTGCTCTTTTCTGTGATCGTAGGCTTCAACAAAACCTGGTAGATATTCATTTAAGCCTCCTCCTCACCGTTGGCAGCCCGGACCGCCGCGGGACGACGGTCAGGGTTGGCCGACCACAGTGCGCCGCCCTTCTCCAGAGCATCCCTGGTGATCAGCACCGTGCTGCGCCGCAACAGTTCGTGGGCGTTCAACTGGTTAACGGGCAGCGTCCAAACCTGCTTCAGGTTGTGCCCCGACCGCACCACGTCGGTATTCGAGTCCGCCGTCACCACCAGCACCGAGCTCGATATGCCCAGCGCTCCCAGTAGCGACACCATCGACCTGGTCTTGCCGTCCAGGGTGTCCAGACTGTCGACGCAAACCAGCGTCCCCTGCCTGATCTTCTCCGAGATTGCACACTTCAGCGCCAGTCGCCGCATCCGCTTGGGCATGTCCTGCCGATAGTCCCGAGGGTGGGGGCCGAAAACCGTTCCGCCGTGCCTCCACTGGGGCGAACGAATGCTGCCCTGCCGGGCGCGTCCGGTGTGCTTCTGTATCCAGGGCTTGCGGCCGCCGCCGGACACTTCGCCCCTGGTCTTGGTGTCGTGGGTGCCCTGCCGCTTGTTGGCCTGGTACGACACCACCAACTGGTGTACCAGGGCATGGTTCATCGGGACGTCAAATATCGACTCGTCGACTTCAACCGTACCTGCGGCCTGGCCTCTTTGATTAACTACGGAGATTTCCATTTCCGGTTCCTTAACAATTACTGCCTGGTAAATTGCTGCCTGATATTATTGACCGTACCCGGATGCACGCTTGCCGGTTCTGCGAATCATCAGCAGGCCATTGGGCGCGCCAGGAACACCACCTTTTAGAAACAGCAGGTTCCGCTCGGGATCTACTTGCACCACTTCCAGGTTCTTGACAGTCACGCGACTGTTGCCCATGTGGCCGGCCATCTTCAATCCCTTGAACACCCGCCCCGGCGTGGTACCTCCGCCAATGGAACCGGGGGCTCTTGCCCGGTCCGACTGGCCGTGAGTCCTGGGTCCGCCGCCAAACCCATGCCGCTTCATCACGCCGGCAAAGCCGCGACCTTTCGACTTGCCGATCACGTCCACCAGTTCGCCGGGCTCAAAAATATCCACGCTGATCTGCTGGCCCAGTTCGAATTCGCTAACGTCGTCGGCCTTGACTTCGCGAAGGTGCCGGACTGCCGGTCCGCCCTTCAGGTGACCGGTTTCCGGTTTGTTCAGCTTCTTTACCGGATCAAACCCTAACTGTACAGCCTGGTAGCCGTCCGTCTCGCTGGTCTTGATCTGGGTTACGGAGCATGGTCCGGCCTGAATCATCGTTACCGGCACTACCCTTCCGTCTTCACGGAATATCCGGCTCATTCCTACTTTCTTTCCCAAGTACCCGCGGAGCATTGCCAACTCCTGTTGTGCTTCTCAGTCGCGGCGTAGCCCGCGGCTAGAGCTTGATGGAAATATCCACGCCCGCCGGCAGATTCAGCCGGGTGAGCGAGTCAATTGTTTTCGACGTGGGCTCAAGAATATCTATGAGCCGCTTGTGGGTCCGGATCTCGAACTG
>JAJEDS010000246.1 GCA_022821365.1 Dehalococcoidia bacterium
GGAATTCAGGGGGCACAGTTGACTATGGTGGCAGTCTATACTCTGTCGGCCAATGAAATAGCGCCTGGGACACCTGGGACAGTACGTGACTCCCCCTGCTACTGAATCAAGATGCCAGGCAAGGCGGAGACCGCGCCCTCGGCAGCCTGCACCACGGGCCCAAACAAAATGCCCAACAGGACGGTTGCCGCCAGGGTCAACCCCAATGCCACCAGGGTGAAGGGTGAGACCCGTGCGGTCCTGGACTGGATTCCGCCCATTCCCACGGCAGCCACCGCCTCCGACTCCGGCGCCAGGAACGTTATTCTGATGATTCTGACATAGTAATAGGCGGATATTACGCTGTTAACTGCCCCAATCAGGGCCAGCCAGGCCAGTTCGCTCTTGACTGCCGCCAGGAACAGGTAAATCTTACCCACAAATATGCCCGTGGGGGGCACGCCAATCAGGGCCACCAGGGCTACTGCCAACGTAATAGCCAGGAATGGAAAACGGCGGAACACACCGCCGTAGTCTTCGATCAGGTCGCTGCCAATGCGGGAGTGGACTGCCAGGACGGCGAAGAAGGCGGTCAGGTTGGCTGCGGCGTAAGCCACCAGGTAGAACAGAACGCTGCTGGGACCAAACGTGGCATAACCGTTACCGGACAAGTCACCCTGGGCGACTGCCGCCACTCCCACCAGCAGGTAGCCGGCATGAGCGATGGTGCTGTAGCCCAGCAGGCGGCGGATGTTGCTCTGAGCCAGGGCCACCAGGTTGCCTACAGTCATGGAGACGGCGGCCAGTATCGCCAGCAATGTTCCCCAGTCGGCGTCAAAGAGCAGGAAGCCGCTGTAAAGAAAACGGAGCAGCAGGGCGAAGGCCACCGCCTTGCTGGCCACGGAAAGGAAGGCGACCATGGGTATGGGCGCGCCCTCGTAAACGTCGGGCACCCACATCTGCGAGGGAATGGCCGAGAGCTTGAATGCGATGCCCACGGTGAGGACGGCTATCCCCACCAGCACGGCATAGCTGCCGAAGGGCACGTCGTCGCGCAGAGGACCGCCCAGGGCCAGGGCTATGCCCTCCAGCGTGGTGCTGCCGCTGAAGCCGTAAAGCAGGGCCATGCCGTAAAGGGTAAGGGCTGAACTGATGGCGCCAATTACAAGGAACTTCATTCCCGCCTCGCTGGATTTGGCGTTGGGCAGGAAAGCGGCTATGGCCACCAGGGGCAGCGTGGTCAACTCCAGGGCAACATAAATGGTAATAAGCTCCGTGGCCGATGCCAGCAGCATCATTCCGCTGGCAGACAGCAGCATCAACCCGTAGAACTCCCCGCGCAGGCGGGGCATTTCCAGGACGAAGTCAATGGATGCCAGGAAAACCAGCGCGAGGGCCGCCACCACCAGCAAGTTGAAGAAGCCGCTGAACCGGTCCACGGCCAGACTGTCGCGCAAAATTCCCGCCGCCGGCACCAGGTTTTCGGCGCCCGACCCCAGAACCCCGCCGGGCAGTCCGTACAATTGGGCCAGGGCGAAAGCCAGGGGCGCAGCCAGGCCCACCAGCGCCAGGCCGCTGACCCATCCCTTGCGGGGGATCGCCAGGTCAGCCAGAATCACCAGCACGGCCAGGGCTGCCATGCTCAGTTGCGGCGCAATAAGGTAAAGGTCGTGAAGCGACATTTGGGCCGGTTTCCTGTTACCTGACTCCGGCCAGACCCGTGGCCTGGACGTTAATCACGTCAACCATGCGGGTTATGGCCGTGTCGAATACTTCGGTGAGGAAGGCGGGGTAAATCCCAACCAAGATAATGCTGGCAACCAGCAACGCCAGGGGCACCGCCTCCAGGGGCGAAGCGTCGGTCAGGTCCGCGAACCTCTCCCTTTGGGGGCCGAACAGGGAGCGCTCCAGCATCCAGAGAATATAGCCGGCAGCCAGGATTATCCCAAGCACCGAAAGGATCGTCATGATGGGGAAGGCGCGAAATGCGCCAAAAAATACCAGTATTTCAGAGACGAACCCGCTGAGCCCGGGCAGGCCCAGGGACGCAAATCCGGCAATTGCCAGGGCGGCGGCGGCCACCGGCATACGGGCGGCCAGACCTCCCAGGTCGGGGATATAGCGGGTGTGGGCCTTTTCGTAGATCAGGCCAACGCCCACGAACAGCAGGCCGGTAATGGTGCCGTGAGTGAACAACTGCAAGGCCGCCCCGTTGAGCCCCGCGCCGGTAACCTGGCCCGCCGCGGCCCCCACCGAACCGATGCCCACCAGCACCAGGCCCATGTGGCTCACACTGGAGTAGGCAATAAGCCGCTTCAGATCAGTCTGCCGAATCGTAACCACCGCGCCGTACAGGACGCTGATGACACCCAGCAAAATCAGCAGCCAGGCAAAGGCGGTGACTTCGCCCGGGAACATCCCCACGTTCACGCGGAGCAGCCCATAGCCGCCCATCTTGAGCATCACACCGGCCAGCATTACGCTGGCGGCGGTTGGGGCGTCGGTATGGGCGTCGGGCAGCCAGGTGTGGACGGGCCAGGTCGGCAGTTTTACGGCAAATGCCGCGAAGAAAAGCCAGAAGAGCAGGGACAAGGGCAGCGCGGCAGAAGCCCCGTTAAGCATGGATCCAGGTTCCAGCAGCAGGGTCATGTCAAAGGAAACGGCGGCCTGGCTGGCGGCGACCGCCACGATAGCCACCAGCATGAAGGCGCTGCCCAGGATGGTAAATATCAGGAACTTCATGGCGGAGTAGGTCTTGCGCCCGGTGCCCCAGTTGGCGATGAGCATGTACATGGGCAGCAGTTCCAGTTCCCAGAACAGGAAGAAAAGCAGGAAGTCCAGGGATGTGAAGACGCCCATCACCGCCTTCTGCAGCAACAGGAGCCAGATGAAGTATTCTCGCACCCGTTCCCGGATGGACCAGGAAGCGATAATGGCGCAGAAACCCAGCAGTCCCGTCAGCAGCACCATGGGCGCGCTGAGACCGTCCACCCCCAGGAAGTAACTGGCGTTGAGGGTCTCCGCCGAAATCCAGGTGATGCGGTCAACAAGCTGGAACCTGGCCGCGCCTTCGCCCCGGTCGAGGGCCAGGAATACCGCGACGGAGAGAAGTAGGTCGGCCAGTCCCACTGCCAGGGCAAATCCGCGGACCATCCGGTCGCCTCTGACGAATACCAGGATGGCCAATGCCGCCAGCGCCGGCAAGAAAACGGTTAATGTCAGCAATCCGGGAAAAGTCAACACGCCGCTACTCCCCAATCCCCGCGCCGAAGGCCAGGTAACCCACCAGGATGAGTACGGCGCCCATGACGATTACGGCGCCATAGAACTGGACCTGCCCCGTCTGCAGTTGGGCGACCAGACGCCCAATCTGCCTGGTCAGCCAGGCAGACAAGTCCACAATTCCGTCCACCAGGTTCCGGTCCAGCCAGTCGGTCAAACCCGCGAAATAGCGGTAGAAGACGTGCTTTACCACCAGTCCTTCGTAGAGTTCGTCGATGAAGTACTTCCGGTACAAGAGAGTATGGACGGGGCCGGCCTTTGCCAGCGGTTCCGACCGCAGGGGCGCCAAAGCCGCGTGTTCATGCCCATGGGCGGTCTCGTCGGCAGACCCCTGGGTCTCATCCGTTTCCGGAGACCTGGCAGTCTCCAACACTTCGCCCGTATCTGCGGATGGCCTGCGTTGCGCATAAACCAGCCAGGCCAGGCCGATGCCGGCCAGAGCTACTACCGTAGATATGACTGCTACTGGCCAGTTGAAGGGCGCCGTTTCAGCGTGTCCGTATGTAAGGGCCGATTCAACATAATAAGAGAACCAGTGTCCGGGGATGCCCAGCAACTCCTTTACCCACTGCGGATTGGCCAGGTACCCGGCCAGCGCGGCCGCAATTGCCAATACCAGCATAGGGGCAACCATCACCCTGGGCGATTCGGCAAGGTGCACTTCGTCGGTCACGGCGGTGGGAGCGGGAATGCCTTCCGCCTCAGCGTCCTGCAATTCCCTAGCGCCGCCGCCACGGAAATCTCCGTGGAAAGTGAGGAAAATCATCCGGAAGGTATAGAAGGCGGTCAGCAGGGCGGCGGCAACCAGCAGAACAAATACTGCCAGCGCAACCCGCGGATCTACGGGCCCCTCACCCAGCCAGGCGGCGGTGATGATTTCGTCCTTGCTCCAGAAACCGGCAAGAGGGACGATACCCACCAGGCTCAGGCCGCCCACCAGCAGCAGGGCGTAAGTCCAGGGCATTTGACGTCGCAGGCCGCCCATGTAGCGCATGTTGAAGGTGCCGGCGGCATGGTTGACGCTGCCGGCGCCCAGGAACAGCAGGGCCTTGAAGAAGGCGTGAGTGAACAAGTGGAACAGGGCCGGCCCGAAGGCGCCCAGGCCCAGCGCAGCCATCATGTAACCAAGCTGGCTGATGGTGGAATAGGCCATCACCCGCTTGATGTCGTCCATCACCAGGCCCAGGGTAGCGGCGGCAAAGGCAGTGAAGCCGCCCACCAAAGCAACCACCATCATGGCGTCCCGGGCCTCCTGGAACAGGGGGAAGAACCGGGCCACCAGGAACACGCCGGCAGCCACCATCGTAGCGGCGTGGATCAGCGCGCTGACCGGCGTGGGACCCTCCATGGCGTCGGGAAGCCACGAATGCAGGGGGAACTGGCCGGACTTGCCGGCCGCGCCGGCAAAGATACCCAGGCAGACCAGGGTAAGTGCCGTGCCGCCCAGAACCGCGCCGCCAGTGGCCAAAGGTTGGGCCGCCTGCCAGATGTCGGGTATGTGCAGGGGATTCAAACCCTGGGCGGCGAACTGGGGCCCGTGGTAGAACAGGTAGATGATGGCCAGCAGGAATCCCACGTCGCCGATACGGGTGATGATGAAGGCTTTCTTGGCTGCCGCGGCCGCCGAGGGCCGGTCGTGCCAGAAGCCGATGAGCAGGTAGGACGAAAGGCCCACCAGCTCCCAGAAGGCGTAGAGCTGCACGATGTTAGCCGACAGCACCAGCCCCAGCATGGAAGCCGTGAACAGGGACATATAGGCAAAGTAGCGAGAGATACCGGGGTCATCCTTCATGTAACCCAGTGAGTAAATCTGGACCAGCAGGCTTACGCCGGTTACCACCACCACCATAATGCAGGTTACCGGGTCCAGCAGCAGACCTATTTGAATGGCGGCATCGCCCAGGTCAAGCCAGGTATGCGCGGGAAAGGCCAGGTCCGCGCCCTCATTGCTCCTCACCAGTACCAGCACCGACAGCACCAGGGCAACGACCAGCGCCGCTATCAGCAGGTACCCGCTCAGCTGGGGGATGCGGTTAAGGAATGGTCGTATGACCAGGGAAATCAGCAGGAAGGACAACAGGGGCATGAGGAAAATTGCCCAGGCCAGTGATTCGGCGACCATCTATAGCTTCCTCAGTATCTCTTCGGCCACGTGCTCACGGCCCTTGGGTACGTAGACGGAGAATGGCACCCTCTCTCACCAGTCGCGAATGTCGCCCTCGGGTAGAATGCGCGCCGGAAGCCCTTCTCATTCCAGGACTTCCTTCCACATCTCCGCCATCATCAGGTTTGGCGTCTTCTTGAATTCAACCCACATCTTATATGTCCTGTACCGTCAATCGCCCGTTGTTCCCGGGTCTAGTGCCTAAGCTGGCTGGCTTCGGTTAAAGTAACGGACTCAGTATTACGGTACATGGCAAATACTATTCCCAGACCCAGGGCTATTTCCGCCGCCGCCACGGTGATGACGAAAATTGCGAAAACCTGGCCGGTAAGGACGCTGCCTATCTCCTCCCGCAAGGCCAGGGGCGCCACGTACCGGGCAAAGGCCACCACCGTCAGGTTCACGGCATTAAACATTATCTCGATGGACATAAGCACGGCGATGACATTGCTGCGCGCCAGGGCACCATACAAGCCTATGGCGAACAGTATCGCCGCCACTATCAGCATTGACTCCAGCGACATTGTGCCTAAGTCCCCCGGGACCGGGCCAGGGCAAGCCCGCCAATCAGGGCCGCCAGCAGCAACAGGGAAACGGCTTCAAAGGGAAGCACAAATTCGCCGATCAACAGCTCAGCTATGCCGGTTGAACCGCCATCGTTGCCTGCCTCGGCGACGCCGCTTACCGCCTGAGTCTGGGCTGACTCCACCAAATCGGTGGCTGCCTCTGGAATAGGCCGCCAGTCCGTATTGACGGCGGCGACAATCATGCCCACCAGCAGCAACGCCGACACCGAAATGGCCGGTATCTGCAAGCGGTTGGGCAGGTTGCCCTCCCTGACATTTCGGGTCAACATAATCGCGAATATGAAGAGCACGGAAATGGCGCCAACGTAAATGAGCACCTGGACAACGGCCAGGAACTCGGCGCTCAGCAGCACAAAAAAGCCGGCCACGGCAATAAACACCACGGCCAGCAGCAGGGCCGACCGGAAAAGGTCCTTGACCACCACCACGCCCAGGGCGGCCACGATGGATACCACCGCCAGGACCCAGAATACTATGTCCTGTGCGCCTAACATCGGCCCTCGCCAGCCATGCAAGCACGGACTCCCACTTGAGCGGCCACGAATCCCACAGTTGCTCTAGTCATCTGCGCCAGGCTCCGTAGCTTCCCCGCCAACAGTCTCCGGTGTCTCGGGGCTGTCCTCCAGGCGCATCCCCGCCTTTTCCCGCTGATGCCAGCGCCAGGCCTCCCGGCCCACCTCCCGCCAGCCCAGCGGCGGACCGCCGCGAGGGTCGTAGGTGAACCTGGAGTCTCCCTGGGCGATGGTGGGCGTACCCCGGCGGATGCTTGTCTCTCCCTCGTAGCCCTCCAACTGAGGCCGGAACCAGGTGCTGGGGTGCTTCTCCGCGTTGCGAAGCTGGTCAATGGTGATGACCATATTCTTGCGGCTGTACTGTCCCTGCTCGAAGCCGCTGCCCATGAACAGGGCGTCGTAGGGACACGCCTCGACGCACAGGCCGCAGAACATGCACCTTTGCAGTTCAATGTCGAAGACTTCCAGGCGGTACTTGTCCCCCTGGGGTAAGGCGCTCCCACTGGGCGAGGTCTCAATCTTGATGATGCCCAGGGGGCAGTACTTGGCGCAGGACGCGCAGCCGGTACACCGTTCCTCGTACCAGACAAATTCCTCGCCGCGGAACCGGGGATGCTGCCGGACCCGTTCCTCCGGGTACTGTACGGTGAAGGGTTTCCTGGTCAGATTTTTCAAGGTAACCATCAGACCCTTGACCATTGCCAGTCCGTACATACTAGCTCACCTCAATGGTGGGCACACCGGGCACCGCCACCTGCCGGGGCTGGCGGGTCCGGAGAGTCACCTTGTCGCGAATCAGGTTGCCGAACACTATTACGGAAACCACGGTAACCACAGCGTTGATGGCAGCCATTATGGCAAGGTCCGCGGTGGTCAGGAAACCATCGTCTCCCCGCAGGAAGTAGACCTCCAGGGTAACGGCCGCCAGACTAATCATGCTCAGGGGCAACAGGAACTTCCACGAAAAGGCCATTATCTGGTCAATGCGCAGACGGGGGTAGGTCGCTCGGAACCAGATGAACAGGAACACCACAATACCCGTCTTCAGCAGGAACCACAGCCAGCCCAGGTACTCGGACCAGGGCCCGGACCAGCCGCCCAGGAACAGGACGGCCGCAATAGCCGACACCACGCCCACGCCGCCAAATTCGGCCGCCTGGATCAGGGCGAACTTCACGCCGCTGTACTCCGTGTGGTACCCGGCGATAATCTCGGACTCCGCTTCCGCCACGTCAAATGGCGACCGGTTCAACTCGGCGGACATTCCCGCCAGGAACACAAGGAAGGCCATGGGCATCACCAGGATGAAAGGCAGCGCCTGGGCCTCCACAATACTGCCCAGGGACATGGAAGCCGCCACCATCACCACGCCCAGCAGGGAAAGCACCACCGGCACCTCGTAGCTGATCAGCACCGCCACGGCCCGGGCCGCCCCGAACATCGCGTAACGGTTGTTGGAAGACCACCCAGCCATGAAAATAGCGACAGACGATACGGAACTGACCGCCAATATGTACAGAACTCCCACGTTCAGGCTGGCCAGGACAGTGTCCTTGGCGAAGGGTATCACCGCCGTCAGCAGGATCAGGGGAGCGACCATCAGGATAGGCACCAGGGCGAATACGATCCGGTCCGCCCCCTGGGGCCGCAGGTCTTCCTTGGTCAGCAGTTTTAGCAGGTCCGCAATGGGCTGGAACAGGCCAAAGGGACCCCAGCGGTTGGGGCCCACCCGGTTCTGAAACCGGCCCAGAACCCGCCGCTCACCCCAGGTAATGACCGCCGCGCCCAGCAGCACGGCATTTACCAAAATGAATATTATGACCAGGCCGGCAATGACGTAAGCCAGCCAGCATGGCAGGAAGCTGCCGGCAAGGTTGTAAACAACCCGGTACAGCCCGTTGGCGTACAGGACGCTGTCGGTTGCCAACTGGCAGTTCACCGGTCAACCTCGCCCATGTTGATGTCAATGCTGCCCAGGGAGACGATCATATCCGCCAGCTTCCAGCCGACCAGCAGGTGTTCAATTATGGTCAGGTTGATCAAAGATGGCGACCTTATCTTACAACGGTACGGCGAAATACCGCCATCGCTCACCAGGTAAAAGGCCAGTTCTCCCTTGGACGCTTCCACCCGGCCATAGGCCTCCCGGCCGGCCTCGGGTCTCAGCACCAGCGGCAGGTCCAGCCGGACCGGGCCGGGCTCGATCTGGGCGATACACTGCCTGACGATTCGCAGGCTCTGGTGTACTTCCTGCATCCGCTCGCAGAAACGGTCGTAATTGTCGCCGTTGGAACCAATGGGAACATCGAACTCCACCTGGTCGTAGGCGTCGTAGGGTTCCTGCTTCCGCCAGTCCCAGTTGATGCCGCTGGCGCGGAGCACGGGGCCACTCACCGAGCAGTTGATGGCGACTTCCGCGGGTATGGGACTGACTCCCCGGGTACGCACCATGAGAATTTCGTTCTCCAGCAGCAACTGCTCTATCTCGGCCAGTTCTCCCTCGAAGTCCTCCAGGAAGCGGTCCAGGGCCGGCCAGAAGTCCCTGGGCGCGTCGGCGAACACGCCACCTGGCCGCATGTAGCTGACGGTGACTCGGGCGCCGCACAGCATTTCGAAAAGGTCCAAAATGCGTTCGCGGCTGCGGAAGCTGTACATCAGGGGCGTGCCAAAAGCCCCCAGCTCCTGAACGAAAAAGCCCACGGCGATCAGGTGGCTGGCGATGCGCTGCAGTTCGGCGGTTTGGGTTCGGAGATACTTGGCCCGGGGCGGCGGTTCGACTCCCAGCAACTCCTCAACGGCAAGACAGTATGCCTGGTTGTTGATCATGGAAGAAGTGTAGTCCAGCCGGTCGGTGAGGGTAACCACCTGGACGTAGTTGCGTTCCTCGGCCAGTTTTTACGTGCCCCGGTGCAGGTACCCGAATACCGGTTCAACTTCAACGATGTCTTCCCCGTCAAAGGTGATGCGCACCCGGAACACACCGTGAGTGCTGGGGTGCTGCGGCCCCACGTTGACGGTCATTGGTTCGGTGCGGATGGTCATTGGAGAAGGCTTTCAATCAAATCAGGCAAACTTAGCAGTGTGGCTACATTCTTACTTCGACTTAAGGAAACCAGGACAAAGCAGAGTCTTCACAGGAAGTCCTTGCGCAGCGGATGGCCTTCAAAACCCTCCCACAGCATGATCCGCTTCATATTCGGGTGGCCCGTAAAGCGAATGCCCATCAGGTCCCATATCTCCCGCTCCTGGAAATCCGCTCCCCGCCAGACCCCATAGACCGACGGTACATTCAGGTCATCTCGCCCGTAGACCCTGGCCTTGAAAACCGCTTTGCTTAGCTGCCGCAGGGAAGTAAGGTGGTACACCAGGTCGAAGTACTCCACATAGTCCACGGCGCTGATGGAATTCAGAAACTGGAAGTCATGAGAGGGGTCATCACGGAGATACTCGGCCACCGCATTAACCCGGGACGGCTGCACCCAGACGACCTCTTCGTCAAAGACCTGCACGGCTCCTGGCAGCGCTCCATTCAGGGCGTCGGCAAGCTCTATTCCTGAAACTTCGCGCAAAGCCATCAGCTGCCGCCCGGCTCGCCGGTCTTGCGAAGGTGATGATACTTCTTGATCTTATCGTGCAATTCCATAATCCCGTACAACAGGGCATCCGGGCGGGGGGGACAGCCGGGAACATAAACGTCCACGGGGATAATGTGGTCGACGCCCGGCACCACGCTGTAGGAACCGTAATAGGGACCGCCGCTGGTGGCGCATACGCCCATTGAGATAACCCACCTGGGTTCTGCCATCTGGTCGTAAATGCGCCGGATGGGCGGGGCCATTTTCCAGGTAACGGTGCCGGCGACAATCATCAGGTCGGCTTGCCTGGGCGACGCGCGAAAGGCTTCCATGCCGAAGCGGGCGATGTCAAACCGGCCCATGGCCGTAGCCATCATTTCAAAGGCACAGCAGGCCAGGCCGAAGGAAACGGGCCACAGCGCCGACTTTCTGCCCCAGTTGACCAGCGCGTCCACCGAGGTTACCAGCAGATTGTTCTTCAGGTCGTCGGGGACTTCAATAGAGGGGACTTCGATAGGCTCGGTGGAAATGGAAATCAGGTCGTTGACAATCTGACCTTCTTCCCAGTCTATGCCCCAGGTCCGGTCGTACAATGGGCCCTGTCCCCCGGAAAGCTGCATAGCCTAATTCCCCCACTCCAGGTCCCGCTTACGCCAGGCGTAGGCAAGCCCCACCATCAGTATGCCGACAAAGATTGCCATTTCAATCATGGCAAAAAGTTCAAAGCTGATGAACCTGGTGGCCCATGGATACAGGAATACCACCTCAACGTCAAAAATCACGAATAGAATGGCGTAAAGGTAATAGCGGAAGTTGAACTGGTTCCAGGCGCCGCCTATGGTCTGCACACCGCACTCGTAGGGTTCCAGCTTTACCGGTGTGGGGTTGTTGGGGCGAATCTTGAAGCGGGAAAGGAGCCAGGATGCAAGGATCAGGCTGGTTGGAACCGCAAAGGCTACCAAAGCAAAAATGGCAATCAACCCGTATTGCCGAAAGTAGTCGTCAAGCATAGAGCCCAGTGGGACCTCGAATCTAGCCGTCCCGGCGATTATAGCATAACCCCGGCTGGGTCGATAGTGAAAATCTGCACAATCGGAATTTCTCCGTTACTCTGCCATACCGATGGGAAGTAGATAAGCTCGGAAACTGCCGCTAGAATAGCACCATCATCAGGATGATGCGGACTTGGGAATGCTCCTCAGTCCATATAGATGACCTGGGAAAGTGGGATTGAATTACTCCGACCGCTACGTTCACGCAAACGGCATCACCCACCATTACCTGGAATGGGGCAGCGATGACAAGCCTCCCCTGGTCATGGTGCACGCCACCGGCCTATCGTCCCACACCTGGCTGCCCATCGCCGAAGAATTGGCCGCCGGCTACCGCGTCATCGCCCTGGACCAGCGGGGGCACGGCGACACCGAAGCTTCAGATTGCGGTTACTCCTTTGAACTGGTGGGACAGGACCTGGCAGCGGTGATACATACGCTGGGGCTGGAGCAAGTCAGCATGGTGGGACACTCTTCCGGGGGTCTGGCCGCCATGATAGCAGCCTCCCTGAACCCTGGCCGCATCCGGCAGACCTGCCTGGTAGAGACCAGGGTAGGAGAAAGACCGGCCAACTCCCCGCCGGGCGAACTGCGGCTGCGCGCCCAGCGAACCAGGCAAAAGCGACTGACGTGGGACAGCCGGGAGGCTATGTCCCGGGCCTACCGGCAGCGTTCCGCCTTTCGCGACTGGGACGAAGCAGCCTTCAAGGCCTTCATTGAAGGGGGTACCAGGCTTCTGCACGACGGCAGGGCCGAACTGAAGTGCCCGCCCGAAGTGGAAGCGACCTTTTACGAAAAACGGGAAGCGCTGCAGGTATCACCCTACTTGAAAGCTCTGAAAGGCAGGTACCTGCTGCTCCTGGGCAGCTATCCCGAAGCCCAGACCCTTCAGGACACGGGCGTCCGCAGGTTCCTCGATTCCGTAGAGGGAGCAAAGGTTAAGCCTCTGGGTGTCGGTTCCCATTTCCTGCCTATGGAACATCCCGGCCTGGTGCTAAACGAAATACGATCCTTCTTCCAGGATGGACAATAAATTGACCACCGAACAATCCAATTCCGGCAGCAGCTACTCCGGGCGGTCCGGCCCGCTTCAGGGCATGAAGGTGCTGGACCTGTCAATTATCGTTGCCGGCGGCACCGCCAGCAGCCTGCTGGCCGACTTCGGCGCCGAGGTCGTGAAAGTGGAGCGGCCCGGCTCCGGCGATCCGCTTCGTAACTGGGGCCCCTTCGCCAACGGCGTATCCCTGTGGTGGAAGGTGCATTCCCGCAACAAGCAGTCGTTGACTCTGGACCTGGGCAGCGCAGAGGGTCAGGCCCTGCTGCTGGATCTGGCCAAACACGCCGATATGCTGATTGAAGGCTTCCGGCCGGGCACCCTGGAACGGTGGAACATCGGGCCCGAGCAACTCCACCGGCAGAACCCCGGCCTGGTCATCTTGCGGTACTCGGGTTTCGGGCAGACGGGCCCTTACCGCGACCGCCCTGGCTTCGGCACCATCGCGGAGTGCATGAGCGGCTACATCGCCATGACCGGGTTTCCGGATACGCCACCCGTGCTGCCGCCCATTCCCCTCGCCGACGAAATCGCGGGCGTCTTTGGCGCAATGGCCGGAATGATGGCACTGTACCGCCGCGAGGTGGTTCGGGGTGCTTCACTGGCAGGCGAGAGAAAGAAGACAGGACAGGTTATTGACCTGAGCCTTTTTGAACCCCTCTTCCGGCTGTGCATACCACACATACCGATGTACGATTTGCTGGGCATTGTGCGGGAACGAGTGGGGAACGACTTCCCTGACGCCGCTCCCCGTAGTCTTTACCAGACCGGTGACAACCGTTGGCTGGGGCTGTCCGCCACTTCCCAGAGCACGTGGGAAGCCCTGGCCCACGCAATGGGGTTGTCGGACTGCATTACCGACCCGCGGTTCACCGACAATGCGTCCCGGCTGCAGAACAAGGATTCCCTGAACGAAATCCTGCAAAATTGGCTGGGCAGCCGTCCCCAGGACCAAATCCTGGAGCGCCTCGTGCCGGCCGGAGGCGTGGTGGGCCCCGTTTACGATAGCGCCCAGATCGTGAACGACCCGCACTACCAGGACCGGGATGACGTGGTAGAGGTTGAAGACCCCGAAATCGGGCCCACGCTAATGCCCGGCATCATCCCCAAGTTCAGCGACACGCCTGGGGCGGTGGAGCATGCCGGGCCCCGGCTCGGTGAACACAACGCGCAGGTGCTTGAAACCTGGCTCGGCTATGATTCCCAGGCCGTTGCCGCATTGGTCGACAAAGGTGTCATCTGAAGGGCCAATATCAGCTTTTGGCCGCCGTCGCGGGCGATGCCGATTTCGCATAGTGCAACAGTAACCATGAAAGACTCCAGGAGACGCCATTGAGCCGGATACAGCTTCTTGTCGCAACCCACAACCTCGGCAAGGTACGGGAGTACCAGCAACTCTTGCGCGACCTGCCCGTGGACCTGGTGTCCCTCGACGATCTCGCCATTACCCACGATGTGGATGAGACCGGCGCGACTTTCCACGAAAATGCCTGGCTCAAGGCCCACGCTTATTGCAACCTGGGGCAGATGCTGACTTTGTCTGACGACTCGGGACTGGAAGTGGACGCCCTGGGTGGCGAGCCTGGGGTACGCTCCGCGCGCTACGGCGGAGACCTGTGCCAGTCCGACGAAGAGCGGGTCGAGCTGCTGCTGAAAAACCTGGAAGGCGTCCCCTGGGAGAAGCGAACTGCTCGTTTCCGCTGCGTCATCGCCATCTGTGCCCCCGACGGATTAGAAGTGTCGGTGGTAGGGTCCGTGGCGGGGATGATACAATACCAACCACAGGGTACTGAAGGATTTGGCTACGATCCGGTGTTTTTTCTTCCCTCTTTTCGACGCACCCTTTCCCAACTGCCAATGGAAGACAAGAACCGGATCAGCCACCGGGGCGACGCGGCTCACCGCGCGATCACGGCGTTGCGACGCTTAGTTGATACCGGGTAGCCTTTTGGAAGCCCCTTGCCCAACTCTATGGATAGGGTACTGACCGTTGGCGCTACAGGACTTGTTTAACCGCCCCCTGCGGGATTTGCGGATATCCGTTACCGACCGGTGCAACTTCCGATGCACCTACTGTATGCCGGCCGAGATTTTCGGCGAAAGCTACCAGTTCCTCCCCAAGGATGAGATTCTCAGCTTTGAGGAGATCGCCCGTCTTGCCCGCATTTTCGTGGGCCTGGGCGTGAACAAGCTGCGCATAACCGGCGGCGAACCCTTGCTGCGCACCGACCTGCCCCAGCTCATCGACATGCTGTCGGGCATAGACCCGGATGTTGACCTCACCCTTACCACCAACGCCTACCTCCTGCCCCAGCAGGCGCAGGCCCTGAAGGACGCGGGCCTGCGGCGCATAACCGTTAGCCTCGACACCCTGGACGAAGAAATATTCAAGCAGATGAACGGCCGCGGCTTTCCCGTACAGCGCGTCCTGGACGGGATAGAGAAAGCAGCCGAGGTGGGCCTGGCGCCCATCAAGATTAACGCCGTAGTCCAGAAGGGAGTCAACGACCACACCGTCGTCGATCTGGCCCGCTACTTCAAGGGCACGGGGCATATCGTCCGGTTCATAGAATACATGGACGTGGGCAACCGCAACGGCTGGAAGTGGGACCACGTAGTCTCCGCCGCCGACATTGTCCGGCAGATCGAAGAGGAATTGCCCCTGGAACCTGCGGAAAGCAACTACCAGGGCGAAGTGGCCAACCGTTACCGCTACCGGGACGGGGAGGGTGAAATCGGCGTGATTGCTTCGGTTACCATGCCTTTCTGTGGCGATTGCACCCGGGTCCGCCTGTCCACCGACGGCAAGCTTTATACCTGCCTGTTCGCTTCCGAAGGACTGGACTTGCGAGACCATTTGCGGGAAGGCGCCACCGACGAAGAACTTGAACGGCGCATTAAGGGAATCTGGTCCCGCCGTTCGGACCGTTACTCCGAGGAAAGAACGGAATTGGCTCCCCTGCAGAATGGCCGTCAAAAGGTTGAGATGTACCACATCGGCGGATGACCGGCAAGAAACTGGGGACCATTGGGCGCAAGCAGGCCGGCTGTGTTCAGGCGGGGGAATACCGGCGGATTACCCACCGGCTTGATCCAATAAACGATAGTCTCCGGAGGTTTCAGGATGATTCAGGACCGTGAAGTACAGGACTTGTGGGGTGCGGTTGAGGAAATCCGGAGACAGGTGGAAGAACTGGAGGGCTCGGCAACGGAGGAACCGACCGAATTGCCCTACGTCGCCAGCGCGACTTCTAACCGAAAAACCTTCCACCTGCGCGGCTGCAAGTTCACCCGCGGCTTTATGAAGGTCGCGGACGGCTATAGCGAATATCAGACCCACGACGAGGCCGTCGCTGCCGGGTATGTCACATGCAAAAACTGCGGAGCATGACCACCCGGGTCGGCGTGACTTGCCAGCCAGTTCTATAGCGCATCATCACAATCCCGGCAGCATCAACGAAGAGCGAGGAGCGCTTTCATGGTCGAGACCAGCGGACAGCCAATAGCCCCCACCGCCACAACTTTGACCCACCTGGACGAGCAGGGACGGGCGAAGATGGTAGACGTGGGGTGGAAGCCGGTTACCGACCGAGAAGCCGTGGCCCGTGGCTCAGTACAAATGCAGCCGGAAACCCTGCGCTTGATAGTTGAGGGACAGGTGAAGAAGGGCGATGTCTTCACCATCGCCCAATTGGCGGGAATCATGGGCGCCAAGAAGACTTCGGAACTTATCCCCTTGTGTCACCCATTGCCCCTGAACAAGGTGGATGTGGAACTGGATGCGGACGAGGCCACCAACTCGGTTAACATAACTGCCACCGCCAGCACCTCGGGCAAGACGGGTGTGGAAATGGAAGCCCTTACCGCGGTTTCGGTGGCGGCCCTGACCATCTACGACATGTGCAAAGCCGTCGACCGGGGTATGCAGATCGGCGCAATCCGTCTGGCAAGCAAGCGGGGCGGTCAAAGCGGCGACATTACCCTGGAGTGACCAGTCCCTGCGGGACGACTACCCTCCTCTTCTCCTCAATTCCGCAGCCAGAGCCTGGATAGCCGCACTGGCGTAACCTATGTATTCCAGCGGCCCCAGCTCCAGCGGCTGAAACTCCTCCACCTGGTCCGACTCGGCTATTCCGGCTATACCGGATATGGCCGTAATATCGAACCGGCACAGCCTCCCCTCCGGGTCCACCACCACACAGCCCATATCCGGGTCAGCCGTCAGGGGCGATTCCACCTCCACCGCCTGCACTGAGGTCATGCCCAGGAACGCAGGAAAGGGCCTGAGCCGGCTGGCCAGTTCCACCAGCACGGTCTCCAGCCGTTGCGCCGCGTCGGTAAGCGCGGCGTGGGAGTCCTCTTCGTACTTCTTGCTGTCGTTTCCGGCCATAAGACCAAATTGAGGCCGGCCGGCGCTCCTGCCAGCCAGGATACTGTCCCACCTCAGGTGGTTTTGCTATGGGACCAGGGCAGACACACAGGTCTGCCCCTCCCATTCCCGCGTTCGGACCACCTGAACCGAAACGCATTCACCGGCCGACGGCCAATTGACAGTTATACCTGCACACCTTTAATATTATTGGCCCAGGCAACACTTGGCGGCTGGTCGGTGTGCCTGCTCGGTGGCGACGTAGCTCAGTGGCAGAGCGGGCGCTTCATAAGCGCTAGGTCGTTGGTTCGAATCCATCCGTCGCCACCAACTAACCTGTCCCCCTTTTGCTTACGGGCACCTTCACCATCCGTCTCCTTACTCTCATCTTGCCGTGGAGGCCAGGGATTTGTCGTTTCTTGCCCCGGGGCTTACTCCGCAGGAAGCAAGCCGAATCTGCATGAATGAATGCCGGGCAATGTGCTGCCGCGGGCCCCTGCTCCTGGAACTGGCCGCCAGCGAAGTGGAGAACTTTGTAGCGGAGAGCAGAAGGCTCCAGGTTCAGGTTAAGGTGAATAGGGCAGTGAACGGCCAGGGCTGGGTCAAATTTGCCGACCACCCGGGCGAGATGTGCCCCATGCTGGATACTGCAACCTTTGCATGTCGGATTTACGAATCCAGACCACAACGCTGCCGCGAATTTCCGTCCCGTCCCACGCCCGGCTGCGCCATATCCGGCGGCTGAAGCACCCTGCTGGTCGAGGGGCCTGCCACAAACAAAAGGGAACCTTTAATTCGGTTCCCTTCGGCAATTACCTTCCGTTCGCAGGACTGTTACTCTTCGTTCTCCATCTGCTGGCCCAACTCGCTGAGGAACCTTTCAATCTCCGGTGACAGGTTCACTTCCGACGGCGTTTCCTGGCCGGAAGATTCCTCCTCGTCCTGCTGGGCGTCGTAGTAGGCCTCCATCTGCTGAATCAGCGACTTCAACTCCGAGTTACGCTCTACCGCCGAGCTGAGTTCCCGGTATTGCCGCTGCCCCCGGCGCACCGGGGCCAAATCTGAAGGTATGTTGGGATAGACGGAACTCAGGCACTCGATCATCCTCGAAGTACCGGTGTAGTCCTCTTCCAGCTGAAGGTACTGGGGCAAATGGACCAAAAAGTTGATGGTCTCAATGCCCAGGTTGTCAATGCCTTCTGACACCAGGTTCATTATGGTGGTCGGCCCCTGGTAATTGCTGCTGCGCAACTTCAGGTTTGGTACGGGCTTGTTCTGGGGCACGTTGCCCAGGGAACCGGTTACCAGCAAGGGCCTGGTATGGGGGACCGCGTCGTACATCGCCCCCAGGCGGCAGTAACGCGTCACGCCAAAGTGCTTGACCACTTCCAGGATGGAGTCCGTGTAGTCCTCGCTGCTGGCGTGGGGCTCCATCATATGCAAAAACAGGTAGTCCGGCCCTTCGTCCGAAGTGGCGTACCGCAGGTGGCTGTTGGGGATTGTGACGCGGCGCTCGCCCTGCACCAACCGGATATTGGGTCGGTAGCGCGTGAAGTCAAAGAAGTTGCCGGGGCGGGCCAGCTTGCCCAGTTCCTTCGACCCCAGGTAAC
This sequence comes from Dehalococcoidia bacterium, assembly GCA_022821365.1. GTDB lineage: Bacteria > Chloroflexota > Dehalococcoidia > Lucifugimonadales > UBA3495 > Bin22. Next base: position 18,185 of record JAJEDS010000246.1, read on the forward strand.
GTTCCAGGCGGCTGAGTGTCAGCGTGCCCACGCTTCCCACATCCACCCAGGGACGAATCATGGCGAAGGCATGGGGCTCCCGCAACTCAGGTACAGGTTCTATTATTTCAAAAGCTCCAATTCTCATAGGTTCATATTGCCAGAAACAGGCCGCCAATTCAACCCGCCCATACCGGCGGGAACTGCGGATTGATCTTATTTTCATACGAATCCTGACAGGAAATTGGATACGAGCCAACCTGGTCCCGCCGATCCCTGGCCCGGCCCGGCTTGCCCCTCCCGGCTTCCGGGCGTATTCTCTTTTACATTCTGTCGCGCTCCCTGGAATCATCCTGACTTCCCGCGGACCGTTCCTCATTGGCCAATACACCCCTTTCCGACAGCCTGCGTCGCAGAAGAAGACTGCGGTCCCCCGTGGTCAGGATGGCCATTGCCCTGCGTTACGCTGATTTTCGGGTCCTGTGGTTTTCCACCGTTTCCAACCAACTGGGCTGGGGCATGCAGCAG
>JAJEDS010000273.1 GCA_022821365.1 Dehalococcoidia bacterium
CGGCCCCTCGTCCATAGGGAGAGGGGTGGTGTTTTCGTCAATTAAACGGTCGATTCCGGCCCGGTGGGCCGATGGGCCGATCTGTTTTCGTTCAACGGAAGAGAATTATAGGGGGATAGGGGCAATTAAGCAATCGGCTGGAGAGCTGGGTTCAGGACAATCGTGCCTTAAATCAACGTTGCACACTTTATCAAGAAGTTAACCTCACTTTCAGCTTGCCAAAGGGTTTAGAGTCCTTCCCATCAGCACTGTTGCCGGCCCGAAAAACGGTTTGTGGGATGGAGCTTAGATGCTTCGACTTCGCTCAGCATGGCATTCCTGTTCGCTCAGCAAGACATTCTTGAATATGCAATTGGGAAGGGGATTCCCCCCTCACCCTAATCATTCCCCGCCAGGGGAGAGGAGACGGCGCCGTTGGGATACATCTGCTCCAGGGCATCGAAGGGATTGCCCTTTCCATTGACGGAAAAGCGGGTGGGCAGACCAACAGCCACAATGGAGACGTCGCGGACGGCGTTGAGGTAGTCGAGGGCCAGCCGGGGCAGGAGGAAGTTCTGGCGCACGCTTTCACGGGCAGCCCGGCCGAGGTTCAGTCGCAGGGCGTCATCCTGGAGCAGTTGAAGGATACGCTGGCCGCACTCCGCCGGATTATTGACCAGGAAGCCATTGACACCGTCCTCAATCTGGGTACGGATGCCGCCGACGTTGCCGCCGATTACTGGCTGGCCCTTCCACATGGCCTCGGTGACGGTGAGGCCGAAACCTTCGCGGGTGGACTTCTGCAGGACTACTCCCGAAGCGGTCTGGAAGGCATTGACGATGCGGTCAATGGACTCAGGAAGCCCATCGGGGTAAAAGTAAGTATGGATGTCCGGGTCCCCCGCGGCGTAATCGGTCACGCTGTGGAGCACGCCCAGGGCCTCCGGGTCGTCGGCGGCCTGGCTGAGGCCCAGGAGAGCAAGCTGCAGGTCCGGGACAGATTCCCGGGCCTGGCGGAAGGCGTCGATCACGCCCCAGGGGTCCTTCCAGTAGTCGAAACGGGAAACCTGGGTTACCAGGGGGCGGCCGGGCTCAATGCCCATAGCGGACACGATTCCCAGGGCTTCCTGCATTGGCATAGCGGTGTTCTTATCGGTGAGCGGGTCTATTGAGGGCGGCGTGATATAGACCGGGTATTTGCCGAGAATACCGTCGGGGACAAATTCGTCCATGGAAAAGGCAAGGCCATCATAGTAAGACGTCAAGGGGGCAAGGGCGTCCAGGGTTTCGGCATTGGGGGTCGTCAGGTCGATGTGGCAGACCCAGAACCGCAGCTCGCCTTCCCTCTTCGGCAACAGCATGGCCAAGGGCAGAAGCTGGGGGTCGTGAAAGAACCAGACGCTGGCCTCCAGTTCCCTGCTCTTGATATCCTCAGCCACCTGTTCCATACACCGGAAATAGACGGCCAGTTCTTCCTTGCTCAGCCCGCCCGAAGCTCCCTGCAGCAGGTTATGAATGCGCTTGGTAACCTGGAAGAACTCGGGATCTTCGGGACTGACGACGATGCGTTCGGTGGGCAGGCCCAGGGTATTCATGAATGGCACCAGGGACTGCAGGATTTCCGCAACGCCGCCGCCGGTGGCGGTGCTGTTGGCGTGGACAAACCGCAGGCCGCGAAACTGCTCCGAAAGCCAGTCCAGGCTTTCCATCAGGTGCTGGGGTAGAAGTCCAGCGTATTGTTGAAGGGGGATTTCCGGGTGGTTGACGCGTAGTAGCATTGAGCAGGTTACCTGTCAGAAGTTAGCGAGTATAGGCGGGAACCGGGCCGCCGCAAAACTTGTCCATTATTTCATTGGCGGTTGAAGCAAATCAATAACTTTAGGCCGCCATTTCGCAAAATAAAGTAAACATTTTGTTACGGAATCGAACAAGTAAGGAGCCGGGACAGGAACACAACAGAACGGTTTGGGCGGGCACAGGACTCGGTTTGGCGGGAACAAGACCCGCCTCTAAGGCTGTTGAGGGCGACCTGTCAGGCTATTCGACGGTAACGGACTTGGCGAGATTGCGGGGCTGGTCCACGTCGCAGCCCCGGTCCAGGGCGATGTAGTAGGCAAGGAGCTGGAGGGGGACGGCGGCGAGGAGGGGATAGATATAGTCGGGGGCCTGGGGCAGGAACAGGGCCTCATCGACAGTGGAGGCCAGTTCCCGGTCGTCGTGGCTGAGCACGGCCAGGACAACACCCTGGCGGGCCTGGACCTCGCGGATATTGGCGGCCATCTTGTCGTACAGGGCATCGCGGGGCGCGAGGGCGAGAGTGGCCATGTGGCGGTCGACAAGGGCGATGGGGCCGTGCTTCATCTCGCCGGCGGGGTAGCCCTCGGCGTGAATTTAGCTGATTTCCTTCAACTTGAGGGCTCCCTCGTGGGCTATGGCAGAGTTGATCCCCCGGCCCAGGTAGAGAAAGCTGTTGTAGCCGCTGAATTTCTGGGCCAGCTTCCGGTACTGGGAAACATCCGCCAACATGTCCCCGATGAGGCGGGGGCAGCGGGCCAGGTCGCGAATAAGCACGGAACTCTCCGTCGGGGAAAGGCGACTACGTACCTGGCCCAGGTAGATGGCCAACAGGAAAAGAATGGTTACGGAAGCGACAAAGGTCTTGGTGCTGGCCACGCCGATCTCAATACCGGATCCCATCAGAAGGGCGCCGTCGGCCAGCCGAGCGGCCTCGCTCTCCTCGGCGTTGCAGATGGCCAGGACCCTGGCACCCCGCTGCGAGGCATCCTGCATGGCGGCGATGGTATCTGCCGTCTCCCCGGACTGGGTAATGGCCACCACCAAGGTCTGGGAATCCAGGTAGGGTTCACGGTAGCGATACTCGGAGGCGCTCTCCACCTCGGCCGGCAGGCCGGCGAAGCGCTCCACCAGGTAGCGGCCGGCCAGGGCGGCGTTGAGGCTGGTGCCACAGCCAGTCAGCACCACCCGCTGGAACCCGGCGGCTTGGGCGTCGGAGAAGGGGAAATCGGGCAGTTCCACGCGGCCGGCGTCGAAATTTACGCGCCCGCGCAGGGCGCCGGCCACGGCCTGGGGCTGCTCCATAATCTCCTTGAGCATAAAGTGGCGGTAGCCACCCCGGTCCACCAGCGCGTCCTGGGGGGACACAGAGCGCATCTCCTTCTGGACGGCGTTGCCCTCCAGGTCGAACACCTGGACACCCTGGCGGGTTACCTGGGCCATTTCGCCCGGTCCCAGGTAGGCCACGGGGCCGGGTCGGTGTCGGAGGATGGGAATAGCGGCGGGAAGATCGCTGCCCACGATGGCCTGGCCGTCGCGGTGGGCCACGACGATACCGCCGGCGTGGCCCACCCTGAGGGCGCAGAGCTTGTCCGGTTCCCGTCGGCAGACGGCGGCGATGGCCTGAGAACCCTCCAGGCGGCGTCCCATTTCCCGGAAAGCGACCGGGAAGGTAAGGCCCTGGTCCAGACCTTCTTCAATGAGGTGGGCGATAACCTCGGTGTCGGTCTCGGAGGAGAAGATATGGCCGCGCTGCTGGAGACCGCGCTTGAGGTCCAGGTAGTTCTCCACGATGCCGTTGTGGACCACGGCAATCTGGCGGTGGCAGCCGGTAAGGGGATGAGCGTTGGCGTCGGTGGGCGGGCCGTGAGTGGCCCAGCGGGTGTGTCCCAGGCCCACCGTGCCGTCGGGGTAGTCGGCCTCATCGCCGCGGGTCAGGCCGTCGACCTTGCCCACCGTCTTGCGGAGGCGCAGCTGGCCGGCGCGGTCCAGCACCGCGATGCCCGCGCTGTCGTATCCCCGGTATTCCAAGCGCTGCAGTCCCTCCAGGACGATGGGCCAGGCCGCCTGGTTTCCGATGTATCCAACTATGCCACACATGTGCCATTCCCGAACGGGCAGGGGAAGCTGGGTGAACGAATGAAATCCAAGTCTGGGGGGATATTAACGCAAAGGGGGAACAATTGCCAGAAGGAGCCTGTTGGGCCGGTAGAGTCCCTGAAGATACCAAAGCGCGTCAGGAGACGGCGATTGGCCTGTTGACGATCTCCATTATGGTGCGGGCCAGGGCCTCCGGGTCGTGCCGGAGGTAAACGCCGGATGCCAGCAAGGGCCCGGTGATTATCTCACCGACCACCTGGCTGCATTCCTCCCGGTCCAGTTCAACCGGGTACTGGCGGTCGGCGGCGTAGCGGTCCAGCAGGCGCGGGGGCAGGGGACTATCGTTGAACACCAGGTAGTCCAGCGGTTCGCCGGTGCCCAGGTAGTCCATCAGCAGCTTGACGAAGGTGGAAGCCTTGAAGCCGTCGGACTCGCCCGGCTTGGTCATCAGGTTGCAGATATGGACCTTGACCGCGCGGGAGGCGTTAATGGCGCTGGCCACCTCCTCCACCAGCAGGTTGGGAAGCACACTGGTGTAGATGTCGCCCGGCCCCAGGATTATGGCGTCGGCCCGGGCGATGGCCTCCAGCACCGGCGGATAGGCATAAGCCTTGGGGTCCAGCCAGATGTAGTCTATCCCTACGTCCAGGTTATCCCGGCGCAGGTCGATTACCGACTCTCCCGAAAGTTCCTCGCCGTTTTCCAGCCTGGCCATCAGGGTGGAGTGGGTCAGGGTTACCGGGAGGACCGTCCCCTTAATTCCAAGCAGCTGGGAGGCTTCTTCAATGGCGGTGATGGTGTTGCCCGTGACCTCGGTGAGGACGGCCAGGAGCAGGTTGCCGAAGTTGTGCCCGGTAAGGCCGTTGCCCGAGTTAAAACGGTAGTCGAAGAGGCGGCGCATCAGGTTGCCCTGGGGAGATTCGGCCGCCAGGGCCATGAGGCAGCGGCGGATGTCTCCCGGCGGCAGGTGGCCCATCTCCTCCCTAAGCCGCCCGGAACTGCCGCCGCTGTCGGTCATGGCCACCACGGCCGACAGGTTGCAGTCCTGGTTGCGCAGCCCGGTGAGGGTGGTATGGTTGCCGGCGCCGCCACCGACCACCAGCACTTCCTTCCTGCTCATCCGTCCCTTAACAACATTAGACCGCCGGTGCATCACCGACGGCTGAGATACTGGAAATGGGAGAATTTGGGCTAGTATATGGACTGGGTTTTCGGGGTGTCAAGGGCAGTACAGGGACGGCGCACGGGAATCGCATTTGGAGACTTCCTCCAGCCACAGAGGCGCAGAGTAGCCGGAGGAGCACAGAGATTCTCCGTGCAACTCCGGGTACTCTGTGTCTCTGTGGTGAGAAACAGGCCGGGATAAGTTCAGGCGGACCGGTCTTTCTGGTTCTAATGCGATGGCCCCGAGGGACGGCGCCATTCGTCCCGCTGCTTGAGCGCCCCTACCTTACCCGCTACAATGGCCGGGAACTTAATGCTGGCGAGCGATAACTATGCCCAAAGGCGGCAACCCGGACGAGAACCAGGAACGGTGGCGCAGGGAAACCCTGGAGCCCGTAACCCGTCGTTTCCCCGAGCGGCGGGAGCAGTTCCAGACAGACAGCGGCATACCCATTGAACCAATCTACGCACCCGCTAACGGCGATGCTGACCTGGAGGACATCGGGTTCCCCGGCGAGTATCCCTACACCCGGGGCGTGCAGCCCAACATGTACCGGGGCAGGGTGTGGACCATGCGGCAATACTCCGGGTATGCCACCGCCGCCGATACCAACCGCCGATACCGCTACCTGCTGGAGCAGGGACAGACGGGCCTTTCCGTGGCCTTCGACCTGCCCACCCAGATTGGCTACGACTCCGACGCGCCCCAGTCCCGGGGCGAAGTGGGCAAGGTAGGCGTCCCCGTTTGCAGCCTGGAAGACATGGAGACGCTGTTCGAGGAGATTCCCCTGGACCGGGTCAGCACGTCCATGACCATCAACGCCACCGCGTCGGTCCTGCTGTGCCTGTATATCGCGGCGGCAAAACGGCAGGGGGTCAGTCCCGAGCAACTCAGCGGCACACTGCAAAACGACATTCTCAAGGAGTACATCGCCCGGGGCACCTACGCATACCCTCCGCGGCCCTCCATGCGGCTGGTGGTGGACGTCTTCAAGTACTGCGCGGAAAACATCCCCCGCTGGAACACTATCAGCATCAGCGGCTACCACATGCGGGAGGCCGGGGCCACGGCGGTGCAGGAACTGGCCTTCACTTTCGCCAACGCGATCGCCTACGTGCAAGCCGCCGTGAACGCGGGGCTGGCGGTGGACGACTTCGCGCCGCGCCTGTCCTTCTTCTTCGTGGCCCAGAACAACCTGCTGGAAGAGGTGGCCAAGTACCGGGCCGCCCGCCGCATGTGGGCCGCCATAATGAAAGACCGTTTTGGAGCCAAGGACCCCCGCTCCCTGATGCTGCGCTTCCACACCCAGACTGCGGGCGTGACCCTGACCGCCCAGCAGCCTGACAACAACGTCATCCGCAGCACGGTACAGGCCCTGGCAGCCATCCTGGGCGGCACCCAGTCCCTCCACGTGAATTCGCGGGACGAGGCCCTGGGATTGCCCACCGAGGAGTCGGCCCAGCTATCGCTGCGCACCCAGCAGATAATTGCCCACGAGAGCGGCGTGGCCGACGTGGTGGACCCGCTGGGCGGTTCCTGGTACGTGGAGAACCTTACTGACCAGCTGGAGCAGCGGGCCCTGGAGTACATCGGGGAAATTGACCGACAGGGCGGGGCCGTGGCCGCCATCGAGCAGGGTTACCAGGTACGGGAAATCGGCGAATCGGCCTACCGCCACCAGCGAGAGGTGGATACCGGAGACCGTACCGTGGTGGGCGTGAACCGGTACGTTACCGACACGCCGCCGCTGGGCAACCTGCTGCGGGTTGACCCGGAGGTGGCCCGCCAACAGGCCGAGCGCCTGGCCCGGCTGCGGCAAACCCGTGACAACTCCCGGGTCAAGGCATCACTGGCCCGGCTGGAGGAAGCGGCCCGAACAGACGAAAACTCTATCCCCTTCACGCTGGAATGCGTGGAGAATTACTGCACCCTGGGAGAGATTTGCCAGGTCTTCCGCAACGTGTTTGGTGAGCAGCAGGGGGAACTGGCGTTCTAGGTTGGCCAAGTCTCCATGAAGGACATACCAGGCTAGGGCGATTGCATTTTGATTTCCGAGTTCCGTTAGGCAGTTTATTTGCAGGGGCAGGCTTCACCACAGAGACGCAGAGAACGCAGAGTTTCACAGAGATGCTCTGTGCGGCTCTGCGTACTCCGCGCCTCTGTGGTTAAGGAACGCCTAAAAATACAATCGCCCTGCATAGCAGGCAACTTCGTGAACCTTTGCGTCCCTTGTGTATTACAATGGAAGTACCCCAGTTGAGAGGGACACTATGACCCGCACAACTGCCGACCCCCGCGCCGTGGCTGTGGCTGAGGCGGTACACCAACGGGAGCGGCCCCAGGCCACAATCCTGTTCGGTTCCCGCGCCCGGGGCGATTACCACGACAAGTATTCCGACATTGACCTGCTGCTGGTTTGCGAGGAGTCCCCGGACGACGAGAACAGAGAGGAGGCGAGGGATTTTGTCCGGCGCACCGTCAAAGCCGTCTACAAGCGGGAAGTGCCTTTCCAACTGGAATACACTTGCCGGGACTTTTTCGACTCCCAGCGGCCCTATATCAACAGCGTCCCCACCCAGGCCCTGCTCACCGGAGTCGTAGTGTCGGATAGCCCGGAGGAATTCACCAGCCAGTACGCCAGCCAGCCCGAAGGCTTTCCCAGGCGCTACAACTGGCCTGAATACGATGAACACATTGCGGCTGCGGAGGACTTTCTCACAGCCTTCAACTCTTTATCTGAAGTGAATCCTGTTGACAGGGCCCTCGGTCAGCTAGCCCAGCAAGCCCTGGAAAGGGCGATGAAGGCCGCCATCATCGCCCACGGGGCAACGCCGGAGCGCAACACGCACAACATTGGCGGATTGCTGGGTACCCTGCGCCGTCTTGATGCGGAGATGGCGGAATACCATTTCTCGGTGGAACCTGATATTTATAATCAGTATGCCGGTGGTGACCGCTATGCATCAGCAAGCGGCCAACGCCGCCTGACTGACATTGAAAACTACCACGAGGATACGGTGGACGACGCCAGGTTCCTATTGGACTACGCCCGGCGGGTGGAGGAAAGGAACCGGCCCAATACCTGACGCCGGCGAAAGAAACGAGAGCATGGCCCACGCAGAAGCCACGCCTCTCCTCGTAATTGTTCTTGTGGCCTGCCAGTCAGCTATTGGCGACAAGTAACATTAGTGAATATTCGTGCTCATTCGTGGATGAAACAGGAGTAACACCATGCCCGACCCCATGCTTAACGAAGAAGAACGAATGCTGCAGACCCTGGTGCGGGATTTCGCCGACCGGGAGCTGGCTCCGCGCGCCCGGGAGGTGGACGAGCTGGAGGAGTTTGACTGGCAGAACTGGCAAGGCATGGCCCGCCTCGGGCTGACGGGCATCGCCATTGACCCGCAGTATGGCGGCGGCGGCGGCGGGTACCGGCAGGTAGCCATCGCCATGGAGGAGGTGGCGCGAGGCGATTCGGCGGCCAGCACCGGTCTCATCGCCCACCTGTCCCTGGGCACCAGCACCATCTACCGGTTTGGCAGCGAGGAGCAGAAATCCCGGTTCATTCCCTCGCTGGCGTCGGGCAAGGGTGTGGCGGCCTGGGCTTTGACGGAACCGGGCGGCGGCTCTGACGCGGCGGCCCTGCAGACCCACGCCGAGCAGCGGGACGGCACCTGGTTCTTGAACGGCAGCAAGATGTTTATAACCAACGCCGATGTCGCCGAGTCTATGGTGGTCTTCGCCACCCAGGACCAGTCCCAGGGATACCGGGGCATCAGCGCCTTCGTGGTGCCCCAGGGCGCGCCGGGCATGACCATCAACACCCTGCACGGCAAGATGGGCATGCGGGCCTCCAGCACCAATGAGATCGTCTTCCAGAACACG
>JAJEDS010000336.1 GCA_022821365.1 Dehalococcoidia bacterium
TTCTGATAACTTGTCAACCGGCGATTGGGAGGAGTCTGTTCACCCATAAAGAAAGGCTTGAACGGGACCATCCCGGCGCTGGTAAAGAGCAGCGTCGGATCGCCCGCCGGGATGAGCGAAGCGCTGGGCATGTGAAGATGGTCTCTGCCCTCGAAAAACCTGATATAAGAGTCCCTGATTTCGTCGCCGGTCATCAAAGCGGTTCACCTGCAGGATTGATGGTGATATTGCTGGCAGTCGTAAATCTATTGCGGGCCAGCATTTCGGATTTTATGCCAGCCTCCCGGTAGCGTCAATTGTCCGGCCCGGAAGCAAGGCACGGTTACCCGATACAGTTAATCGTTCGTCGATTTTGCATCTGGCCGACGTGCCTTGAGTACACCCTCTAGGCAGATTTACACAATTGGAACCCCGGCAGGTTAGAGCAGTTCCAAAAGAGGCTGCCACAATCCTTGACCCCTTTATAGCAATGACTTTACAATTTAATTGCCATTTAACATAGGGCTGTATGCAAGGTAAAAGGTTATAGGAGACACCCCGCACTGAATTGAAGGAGGACTGAATGAATTCCAGCTTCATCGGGAAAATCGACAAGGCCAGGAAGTACGCTGAAGAACGGGAACGAGTCAGCATCAACAGTTTCCACGCCACCTTCGAAGGCAATCACAACACCTACCAGGTGAGTTTCGAGTCCGGCGAATGGAAGTGCGAATGCTTGTTCTTCCACACCAGGGGTGTGTGCAGCCACATTATGGCCTTGCAGCGAATGCTCGATGACGTTCTGGCCCAGGGCGAGAAGGCCCAGGAGGCCGTGGAAGCGGGCGGCAGCTAAGGGCAAGCTGCTGCCACATGAGGAAATAGTTTCTCCAGAAGTTGACCAACCCCCGTAGGAAATATTAGGGCCGGGAGCATTGAAGTTCCCGGCTCATTTCTTTGCGACGGAAGCGCATCTACCATCAGGTCTTGGGGAGAGCGACGATAGTCCGCCGTACACCGACCTCTACAACCTGGCTCGTTATTCCACAAACTTCCTGAAGACCAGGCAGGCGTTCTGACCGCCGAAACCAAAGGCGTTGGACAATGCCACGTTCACTTCCCGTTCCCTCGCTTTATTGGGCACGTAGTCCAGGTCGCAATCTGAATCCGGGTTCTCGTAGTTAATCGTCGGGTGAATCTTGCCTGAGGCAATTGTGCTCAGGCACGCCGCAGCCTCCAGGGACCCGGAAGCGCCCAGGGAATGGCCGATCATCGACTTGGTGGAGCTAATTGGGACTCGGTAGGCGAGTTCGCCAAACAGGCGCTTGATCGCCACGGTCTCCACCGCGTCGTTCAAGGGCGTGGAAGTACCGTGGGCATTGATGTAGTCCACTTCTTCCGGGCCCACACCGGCATCTTCAAGGGCCCGGCGCATGGCCTCCGCCGCGCTGCTCCCGGTCTCCTCTGGCTGGACCAGGTGGCCGGCATCGGCCGTGCAGCCGAAGCCGGCTAACTCAGCATGTATGCAGGCTCCTCTAGCTAAAGCGTGTTCCTCGGTTTCCAGCGTCAGGACAACCGATCCTTCGGCCGGAACAAAACCGTCCCGATCGGCGTCAAAGGGACGGCTCGCCTTTTGCGGTTCGTCATTCCGGGTGCTAAGGGCACGCATCACTGCGAACCCGGCCAGCCCCAATTGGCTAATACCAGCTTCAGCGCCGCCGGCAAAGATGACGTCGGCTTCTCCCCGTTGCAGCAGGCGCAGGGCTTCACCGATGGCCTGGTTGGATGCGGCACAGGCAGTGGTAGCGGTGGAATTGTAACCCCGAGCTCCCAGGTAATGGCTGACGTTGGCCGCAGCCATGTTGGGCAGTACCATGGGAAAGAAGAACGGAGACATGCGCATGCCGCCCCTGGCAGCCAGGACCCGGCAATTGTCTTCCAAAGTCGGGAAGCCGCCATTGCCGTTACCAATCAAAACCCCAACACGGAAAGGATCAGCCCATTGAAGGTCGAGCCCTGCCGACTCCGCTGCCTGCAAGCCCGCAGCCACGGCCAACTGGGAAAACCGGGCCATTCGCCGGGCTTCCCTCGCCGCCATGTAGTCCGCCGGGTCAAAATCGGTAACCTCGCCGGCAATACGGCAAGGATAGTCGGTTGGGTCGCACAGCGTCATGGGGCCAATACCAGAATTGCCGGCAACGAGATTGGTCCAGAACTCTTCTGCCGACTGACCCAGCGGAGTAATTGCTCCGACACCGGTAATTACCACCCTATTCTTTTCCATAGACTACCCTTGCCAAACACCCCTTCTGCAACCTTACTCGATCCACCCCGCTCCCCGCCGGCAACTTATAGCCGGCCTGACCTATCGTTTCAGGTAACCTCTGATTATTCCCTTCCCGCTTTGAAGGAGGAAGGTTGGGTTGGGCTGATAGCTTGCCGCCGGGAGATTCTCTCCAGCCGTTCCCTGGTGGGAAATGGGACTTACTCAGAGGTTCCTTAAACCTCAGTCATCGTAGGATTTGATTACCTGAGATCAGGAGGCAGCAGGTCTGGATAAAGCTCCGGTTCAATTCCCAGCATAGTCTCCCTGGCTTCAGCCGCAACGAAGAGGGAGCCGGTGGCCAATATCAGGTCTTTCTCGCCCGCTTCGCTTCGGGCCAGTTCCAGGGCGCCGAGGACATCCTCCGTTTGCCAGGCGTCTCGTACAGCGCTTTTCTGCAACATTTCCGCCAGCGATGCCGGTACCAGCGACCTGGGATGCCGGGAGCGGGTGGCAATCACAATGTCCGCGTGCTGCGCCATGGCCTCCACCATACCCTCGACGCTTTTGTCCCGAGAAAAACCGATTACCGCAATAAGGCGATCAAAGTCAAAGTACTCCCGAACCGACGATAGCATAGTCTCCATGGAGTAGACGTTGTGGGCGCCATCGCAAACTACAAAGGGATCTCTTGCCAGAACCTCCAGCCGACACGGCCACTCTACCTTCATCAACCCGTTTACAATATCCGGTCTGGAAACAGGGTATCCTTTTTCGGCCAGTGTGTCAGTTATGGCCACGGCCACGGCGACATTTTCCAGTTGATGGCGACCCAGAAGCGGCACATCAGCAGTAACGGTACCTCTTCTTCCGGTTACTTCGGCCCTTTGTCCCCCCGGTATCGCGCCTGCAAACCGCCAGGTAACATCCCGACCAACCAACGTAACCGGGGCCCGTTTTTCCCTTGCAGCCGCCAGGATGACTTCCAGCGCGCCAGGGTTCTGGGGGGCGACAACAACGGGGACACCCGGCTTGATTATTCCCGCCTTATCGGCGGCAATTTCCTCAACTGTGTCGCCAAGGATAGCCATGTGGTCCAGGCTCACTGAAGTAATGGCGCAGACTTCGGGAGCCACCACATTCGTGGCGTCCAGCCTGCCACCT
>JAJEDS010000204.1 GCA_022821365.1 Dehalococcoidia bacterium
GCGGGAGCATGGCCAAGGAGCGAGGGGGCCGCGACAGGAGCGAGAGCGCCGGGGACCTGCACGACCTGAGACTCAAGACGCTGCTGGACGACCTGGTGGGCGACAATGCGGCAAGAAGGTCAAAGGCGGACCTGGACGTGGGCCACCGGACTCTGGCGGCCAGCCCGGAGAGCGGACGAGCGAAAGGCTGACCCGGCGGATGCGGGTGGCTCTGAACCGGGCACTGCTGGCCGAGGTATGTGGCGTAAGTGGCGGGAACGGGAACGGGAACGGGCCGGCGACTCATTGAAATTTAGTGAACTTTAGTTGAAAAAACTGAATACTTGTCCGAGTGGGCTCGGAGGGGCTATGCAACGGGCCTGGAGTGCGCGACAATTAAACCGTTGTCCGGCTTTTCCAGTGTTTCCCGCCTTAGAAACCTGGGGGCACCGTCCCTGTAGCCCGGGTATGACCTGACGGATGATTCGCTCTCTGGAAGGGTTGGCCCAAGAGGGAATGCTGCCGCTGCGGATTTGACGTAGCTCTCTGCAAGCAGCGCGGACCGGAGTGACGGGGTGTTAAGTCCCTCGTTCCCGGTCCGGCGGTTGGAGTGTTCAAGTCCTTCTCCCGCCGGGCGCCGTTCAGCGGCTCGGAACTGATCCCTCCGGTCGCTGGGCACCCGTCCGATACCTGGATCTCACTACTCCTTACATCGGGTGTCCGCCAGGTGGCGGAAGTTGATCGCCCCCTCTGGCGGGCGTCGAGGACGGAGCGTTTAGCGGCGCTTCGTTCTCACCCGGGCTGAGGTGTTGGCGGGTTTCCCTCGCACCGTCCCGGCCGGAAATAATACCCTCCGGAGCGCAGGGTGCGCTTCAAACGGCAATCTACCCAAGGCGACATTCCAACTCAGCGGCGCATCCTGGTTTTCAGGGAATTGCCAGAGAGAAACCTGGGCCAAGAGCAATCTCCATGCCACGCTGGAGCCGCAACTTCATGGTAAGGCTTCGGCCTCACGGCGTGAAATCCCCTTGGGTTCTGGCCCTGATACCCCTGCTGGCGGGCGCAGCCCTTGCCTGCGCCCATCCGGTCTTCCAGGCCGGCCCCTTGGGAGCCGTTGAATTTCCACCCGGTGAACCCATCCACACCCGCTCCCTGGGCTCCCTCACCGGAGCCTCCGACCTGGCCATTCATCCCGGGTGGTACAGTTTTACTCCGCCGCACTTGTTAACGTCCATCAAAAGGGTCCTCGCTAACTGGCCAGCATAAATGTCACATTCATCCCATGGAGAATGTGACGTTGACCCCCAGAGAACAATCGAGACTCCAGGTTCTGAACAGCTTATTGGCAGAGCACTTGACGCTGGATCAGGCGGCCACCTTGATGGGTGTCAGCACCCGGCACACCAGGCGCATGCTGACGGCCTACAGAGAAGGGGGAGCTGCCGCAGTTGCCCACGGCCACCGTGGTCGCAGAGCCCCCAACGCGACTCCCGAGGCCCTGGCCCGTGATGTAGTCCATCTGGCTAGCACCAGGTACTCAGGGGCCAACCACACCCATCTGGCAGAATTGCTCAGCGAACGCGAGGAAATAGACATCGGCAGGACCACGCTCAGACGCATCCTGGTCAACGCTGGCCTGAAGAGTCCGCGTCTCAGGCGTCCGCCCAAGCACCGGGTTCGCCGCCAGCGTATGCCACGGGAGGGTATGCTGATCCAAGTGGACGGCAGCTACCATCCGTGGCTGGGAGACCAGGTGCCGCCCTTTACCTTGCTGATCGCCGTCGATGATGCCACCGGCACGGTGGTCAACGCCCTGTTCTGCGAGAAGGAGGAGGCCTACACCTATTTCCTGCTGATCCAGGATTTGGTGCAGAGCGTTGGCATTCCCGTCGCTCTCTACGCCGACCGGCACGGGGTCTTCAGGCACACTCCGGGGGCCGGTCTCCCCGGAACGCCGACCCAGTTCAGCCGGGCCATGGACGAACTGGGGGTACAGATGATATTCGCCCTCTCGCCCCAGGCCAAGGGCCGCGTGGAGCGCACTGCCGGAACCTTCCAGGACCGCTTGGTTACCGAACTCCGCCTAGCAGGAGCTGGCAGCATCGGGGAGGCCAACGGCGTGCTGGAGCAGTTTCTGCCGCGATACAACCGGCGCTTCCGGGTCCCACCGCAGTGCCATGAACCCGCGTACCGGCCGCTGAGACCTGAACTACCCCTGGAGCAGGTCCTGTGCTTCAAGCACCGCAGGAAAGTGGCCAAGGACAATACGGTGAAGTTCCAGTTGCATACGCTGCAGTTGCTACCGGAGCCGGAACGCCCCAGCTATGCCGGCGCGGTTGTGGAGGTTCTGGAAGGACTGGACGGCCAGCTCAGAGTTCGCCACGAGGGACGCATCATCAACTCCCAGGAGGCTCCGCCCAGCCCGGTATTCCTGCGCAACGGCCAGGGAGATTCGGACTCTGCTCATGCCTCCACCGCCGGATCCAACCGGATGAACCAGCGCTGGGCGGCGGCCCTCAAGTCACTGGAGTCAAGCGCGTCGGAAGAGGATCGGGCAAGTGTGATCGGCGGGGCGGCCGTTGACCTGAAGCCTGCAACCGTCCCGCCGCGCAAACCCACCTTCCTGCAGAGGGAGAGGTGGAAGGCAATACAGAAAGCCAGGCGCAAAGGGATGTCGCTGCGGGCGATCCAGAGGGAATTGGGAATCCACAGAGCCACCGTCAAGAAATACATGGATGCCGACGGCCCCCCGGGGCGGAGGTCCCGGCCGACTCTCAGTGTGTCAAGACCTGATACAGTGCCGGCATGACAGAGTGACATTTATGCTGCACACTTAGTTGGACATTTCTGCTGGCCTTCGACAATTGCGGCGGAGGAATCGTGATTCCTCTTTCTCAAACGACACGAGGTCTTCGGTAGGGATGCCCAGGGTGATGTTGACGTTGTTGTCGCCGTCGATGGTTACCCGATCCACCAGCAGTTGCAGGACCTCCCGGCGCTTCTCTTCCGGCAACCCGTCCAGACCCTCGCCGAACC
>JAJEDS010000121.1 GCA_022821365.1 Dehalococcoidia bacterium
CATCACGGCGGCAATGCAGATAACTATGTCGCTGTCGGAGACTGCTTCCTCGCTGCTGTCCACCGAGTCCACCGCCACGCCCAGGGAGTTGGTCATGGCCTGGGCGAAGGCGTTGCGGCGTTCGGCGGCGCGGCTGTAGGCCTTGACCTTTTTGAGGTTCCTGACCTTGCTGACGGCCTCCAGCTGGGTGGGGGCCTGGTATCCGGTGCCGATGATGCCAACGGTGGCCGCGTCGGGATTGGACAGGTGCTTGACGGCCACTCCGGTGGTGGCGCCGGTGCGCAGCTGGCCCAGGCGGTTGGCCTGGGTGTAGCACATCAGCTCACCGGTATCGGCGTTGTAGATGCTCACCTGGAAGGAATACTTGCCCTGAACCACGGTGTAGGTCTTGACTCCGAGAATACCATCGTAGAACAGGCCGCCGCCCATGACCGACAGCAGGCCACCCGGGGCGACAATCTTGCGCCGTCCCAGGTTCATTACCTCGCCGTAGCCATAGTGGCGTTGCATATCTTCTATGGCCGCCAGCATTTCGTCCATGTTCACTGCCTGGTTTACTTCTTCATCCCTCAGAAAAAGGGCCATGTTCCCTTACCTCTATCGTTCAAGAATTGGTCAGTTGCTGGTCTGAATTTGCCCGCCAAGTGTACCCTCTCCGGCAACCTCTGGCAAAACCTTTCAGAGACTAATCCACGAATGCATACGAATATTCACGAATGGTTAACTCTCATCATTCGAGGATATTCTTGGATATTCGTGGATAAAATTGAAATTCAGTTGTCGCCGCCACTGGCCTGGGGGGCGGGCGCCGTCCTGGGCGGGGCCTGTCTTGTCGTGGGGGTACGCTGGAAGATGGCCACAATGCCGCCGGATAACATTATCCCGACAACGGACAAGGCGGAAATCTGAAAGCCGCTCATGTAGTGGGCTTGGGACTCCACCTTGGGCAGCAGGTCTATGGCTACGGGCAGGGCCAGGCCCAGGACCGTGGCGCTGATGGTGGTGCCTATGGAGTGGCCCATTTGCCGGGTGGTCTCCAGCATGCCGGAGGCAAAGCTCCGGTTCTCGGGCAGCGAGTTCATTACCGTAGCGTTGTTGGGGGAGTTGAACAGGTTGGAACCGATGGCGATGGGCAACAGCATTATCGGCAGGGTCAGCACTGGAATGTCATCGGCAAAGAAGCCGGCCAGGAAAAAGCCCGAGGCGATGAGTATCAGTGACGCCGGACGCAACCATAAGGGGTTATACCGGTCGTGAATCCAGCCGCCCAGGGTGGGCAGGAACAGGCCCAGCACCTGGTTGGGAAGCAGCACGAGGGCTACAAAGATGGGTGGCTGGCCCAGTCCGTTTTCCACCAGAATGGGTATCAGCGTTGTTACCGCCAGCATGGACAGGTGGAAACAGGTGTTGGTGAACAGGGCCATGGAAAAATACTTGTGCTTGAAGTACCCAAAATCCACGAAAGGGTCGGCGCTGCGCTGTTGGATGACAAAGAACAGGGCCAGGCAGGCGAAGAACAGCAGGTGCATGGGAATGTGGTAGCTGAGGGCGTCGGGCGTGGTAAATGACTCCGCTCCTTCGTGGATGTGGAGGCCCGACAGGATGAAGGTGCCCAGGGTGGCTACCATCATCGTGGCGCCAATGTAGTTGATGGAGACCTGCTTCATCTCCTCCACGTCCTGCTGGGCGTGGTACTTCAGAAGGGGGAGGCTGTACCGGATGGCCAGCAGCCCGATGGGCAGGGAAGTGAGGAAGACCAGGCGCCAGCCCCACTGCAGGCTGAAGAACTGGAGGAATATGCCGAACAGCCCCAAGCCGATGAGAGTGCCGAAGCGGGCGGCCACCACCGGCACGGCAAAGGCCCGCCCCCGCTCGTTGGCCGGAAATACCATGGACAGGATGGCATTGGAATTGGCGGTAACCATGGCCCCGCCAATGCCCACCAGGCCGCTCCACAGGATAAGCTGGGTGGTGGAGAAGGAGGTGGCTGCCATGACACTTCCGCCGGACAGGACAATGGCGCCGACGAAATAGACCCTGGCATGGCCGTACTTCTGGCCCAGGCGGGCGGCGAGGAAGACGGTGCTGCCCAGCATCAGCAGGCGGATAACCACCATCCAGGCAGCCTCAGCTACGTTGACGTCAAAATGGCGGGCTACCGAGGGGATGACCAGGGCGATGGGCATACTGGCCAACTGCACCATCAGCTGGGTTGCGGCCAGACCGATAAGGGTTTCCCTGCGCTGGCGGTCGGTTCCCAGTTCCTTGAAGTTGCCGATGACGTTAAGTCGCCTAAGGACTAGCAGGAAGAGTTCCAAGCAAAGCCTCTGTGCCGTCGCCGGATTCAGTTGAAGCTACCTGTCTCCCTGCGGGACCAGGCGGAAGGTTGATTGCGGCGGCGCTTCACGCCCGGAAAAGAGCGCTGGATTAACAGGATTTGTACCAGCCCCCGTCAGAGCCGGGCGGAGAAATCTTACAAGCAGATATGGAGTCGGGGGAATATCGTCCTGAAACTGTAACGGCGCTGGGCCACTGCCAGGGCCGTGGGATGAAATTGCTTGCCGTTACTTCCGGAAATAGGCCCGGTTCTTTTGCACGTACTCACGGAATTGAGCGGGGACGGTGAATTCGTCGAATATGGCGGTCACCGGACAGGCCGATTCGCAGTAGGCGCAATCGATACAGTCATCCGGATTAATGTAGTACATCTCTGCATCGTCATCACTGTGGATGCAGTCCACCGGGCAAACCTCAACGCAGGAAGCATCTTTAACCCCGATACAGGGTTCAGTAATAACGAAAGCCATCAGCCCTGTCCCTCCTGGTATATTGAGGCAAAGATGATTATGGAACACCCGGAACAGGCCCTGGATCAAGGCCATGCCGTCATTCCCCATTCTCAAGAGATAATAGTATTTTGTCAAGCGATATAGTATAATATTTTATATCAGTGTATTATATGCCCTAAATCCTCGAGAGGTAACAGGCCGTTATGGAGTTGCGGGAGATTATCAGTTTTTACCACGTGGCGCGATTACACAGCGTGTCGAAGGCGGCACGAAAGCTGGAACTGGGCCAACCTACCGTAACTACCCACTTGCGCAAGTTAGAGGACGAGTTCGGTATCACCCTGTTTGACCGGATCAAGCGGCCGATTCAGCTGACCTCCGAAGGCTCCATATTCCTGGAGTTGATAACCCCAATAGTAGAATCGGTGGATACCCTTAAGACACAGATGGATTACACTGAACGGAGGGGTTCCCTGCACATAGGGGCCTATCCGGACGTAGTTACCCACCACCTGCCCAAGCCCATACAGTCTTACCTGGATTTCTACCCCGATGTTCGCCTGCAGCTTACCGCTCGTCCCTACACCACGCTGATTCAGTTGGTACGGTCCGGAGAACTGGACCTGGCTATTACCTCGCCTCCTCCCATTGACGAGCCTTCACTGGAGTTTTTCAAGCTGTTCGACTACAAGGTGGTACTGTTGACTCCGCCGGGGCACCAGTTGCTCCAGAAACACCCCATAGAACTGGAGGATATCGCCAACTGGCCGCTGATACTATCCAGCCCCGAAAGTTTGACCCGCCGCAACCTGGAGCAGGCCTTCAAGGACAGTGGCGTCCGGTTCGACGTGGTGCTGGCAGTGGACCACGCCGAGTCGGTGAAGCAATACGTGGAAATCGGCATGGGTGTAGCTATCGGCAACGACTTTACCCTGCATCCCGAAGACCATAACAAGCTGGGCGTGGTGTCCCTGGAGCACATTTTCCCGCCAAACGTGCTGGGGGTCTGCACCCTCCGAGGCAAATTCCTGGGCCGGGCGGTGCGTAACTTTATGGACACGCTGGTAAAGCATCTCAGCGATTTCCACGTCCACCTGGAAGAGTGGGAGACGGAAGGGAAGGTGGCGCCGGGCGGCAGAAACGGTGGCATGGTGTCGATAGGCCGGTAGGCAGCGTTCCAGTTAAGGCAATTCGCAAGGGCGGGTCTGAAACCCGCCCTTGCTACTTTCTGGCGACTTTTCCTGGCACGGCCAGAAGGGAGACCTGCCACTCCTTTCACTTCCCCAGATTCCAGCAAAATGGCGGCAACAGACGCCGGCCCCACTCAAATCACACCTGCAACAACCAGGACTGGCTTGATTAACCGGCGCCAGTTTCTTCCTGTACCACAGTCTCCGCGGGAACCACTTCCTTCACGCGCCGCTGCAGCTGAGGGCGGGGCAGCATTACGTGGCGACGGCAGTTGAGGCACAGCAGGCCGATGTCGGCGCCCAGGCGGGTTACCCTCCAGTAGTAACCGCCGCAGGGGTGCTGCTTCTTCAGGCGCACCTGGTCGCCCACGTTCACTTCTAGCGCCATCCCTTTCCCTCGGCTTCAAGGGTTTGGTTAATCGCGTCCCGCAGGACGGTGGTGGCCTTGCGGGCCGCCTGGGCAAAGTCGGCCCCTGCCGAGGCGTAGATTATGCCACGAGATGAGTTAATCACCGCCCGCCGGCCGTTGGCGTTCACCCCGCAGCGGACCGCAGCCTCCAGATCGCCGCCCTGGGAACCCACCCCGGGAATGAGCAGGGGGGCGTCGGGACAGATGCGGCGCACAGTCTCCAGTTGTTCGGGAGCCGTTGCCCCTACCACCAGGCCCACGTTTCCTTTGCAGTTCCACTCCAGGGATGTGCGGGCCACATGCTCATACATGGTTGTCTTGCCGTCAGGTGAAGCAAACTCCAGGTCCTGAAGTTCGGCTGCGCTGGCATAAGAACCCCGGCACCAGACAAAAACTCCTCGGCTTCCGTCCTCGAGGAAAGGCTTTATCGTCTCGCTGCCACCCCAGGGATTAACCGTCACCGAATCAAAGCCCCACACCTGGAACATGGCGCGAGCGTAAGCCGACGCCGATGGGCCGCCATCCCCCCGCTTGGCATCGCCGATGATGAACGCCTGGGGGGCGGCTTCGCGGATAGCCCTGATGGTCCCTTCCAACGCCTGCAGGCCGGGGATGCCCAGGGCCTCGTAGAAAGAAAGGTTGGGCTTGTAGGCAGCCGCCACGTCCGCAGTGGCCTCGACGATGGCGCGATTGAACTCCAGGACGTCGTTCACCGGCATCCGCGCGGGCTCAGGGTCGAGGCCGACGCAAACCAGGCTCCGGTTAGCCTCGCAGGCCTGGTCAAACTTCTCCAGATATGTGGGCATGACGACTCCCTCCAGGCTGGCAGCCATTATATTCCCACACTGGCGATGTATGCACCTTCATTCCCCCGTAGTTTGCCACTCATAATCGCGATTGCTACCATATCCGCAGTCCAGCCCTGGAGCCGAGGCTTTCTTGGAACTGCACCCCCACCTGGAAGAGGGCTACTTCATAACCCGTCTCAACCGCTTCGCGGCCCTGGCCGAGGTGGCGGGACGGGAGGAGATGGTGCACGTGGCCAACTCGGGTAGGCTGCGGGAACTGTTCGAGCCGGGGCGCAGGCTGCTGCTGGCCCCGGCCCCGGGCGACCATCGCAAGACCCGCTACGACCTGGCCCTGGTGGACCTGGGCCACACCCTGGTTTCCGCCGATGCGCGGCTGCCCAACGCCCTGGTAGCGGAGGCCCTGGCGGCGGGAAGGCTGGAACCCTACGTAGCCTATCCCGATGTGAGGCGGGAGGTAACCTACGGGGACAGCCGGCTGGACCTGGCCCTGGATGGGCCGGCGGGCCGTTGCTACCTGGAAACCAAGTCGGTAACCCTGGTGGAGGACGGCGGCGTGGCCCTGTTCCCCGACGCGCCCACCAGCCGGGGCGTAAAGCACTTGCACTCCCTGATTCAGGCGGCGGCCGAGGGCCACCAAGCCGGCGCCATCTTCGTGGTGCAGCGCAGCGACGCCGCCTGCCTGTCGCCCCACGATGAGTCGGACCCGGAGTTCGGCAGGGCGCTGCGGGATGCCAGGGAGGCGGGCGTGGACGTGCTGGCCTACCGCTGTTCCGTTAGTCCCGAAGAAATCACGCTGGCAGACCCC
The DNA here is from genome assembly GCA_022821365.1 of Dehalococcoidia bacterium. Classification (GTDB taxonomy): domain Bacteria; phylum Chloroflexota; class Dehalococcoidia; order Lucifugimonadales; family UBA3495; genus Bin22. The sequence continues at coordinate 6,003 of JAJEDS010000121.1, forward strand.
ATTCCGGTTCGGTTGTAGGTCTGTAAGATGACCGTCATCAGCGGCCCCGTTAATCCGCCCAGTCTTGCCGAGGTCTACCGCCGGCTCCTGGAAGCCTACGGGCCGCGGGGATGGTGGCCCGGGGAGGGCCCCTTAGACGTAATCATCGGGGCGATCCTGACCCAGGCCGCGTCGTGGAAGAACGTGGAACTGGCCCTGGCTAACCTGAAGGCGGCCAACTGCTGGTCCTTCCAGGCCATCGACGCTTGCCCGCAGGAAGAACTGGCGGGGATTGTCCGGCCTTCGGGCTACTTCAACGCCAAGGCCGCCAAGCTTAAGGCCTTTGCCGCCCACGTCCTGGAACTCTACGACGGCGACCTGGCCCGGATGTTCAACCAGGAAACGGCGTCCCTGCGCCAGGAGTTGCTGTCCATCCACGGCATCGGCCAGGAAACGGCGGACGACATCCTGGTCTACGCTGCCGCCAAGCCGTCCTTCGTCATCTACACCTACACCATCCGAATCCTGGAGCGGCTGGGCATCGCACCGGAAGACGGCCGGCGCAAGTACGCTGACTGGCAGGCCCTGTTCCACGACAACCTGCCGGCCGACGTGGCAGTGTTTAACGAGTTCCACGCCCTGCTGGACCATCACGCCGGCCGCGCCTGCCGCAAGACTCCGGTGTGCGCAGGGTGCTGCCTGGCGCCGGTTTGCGCCACGGGGCAGCAATCGCCTGTTCCACCAAGCGGCGCCCACACCCAATAACCTGCAGCACGGCAACCATTACCGATTATTAGTGTATATTCGTGGATAAATGTACCTGAAAAGGAGGCCGATATGCCCACCGTAAATTTGCCAGGCAACCTGGAAATGTACTATGACGACGACGACTACACCGATCCCTGGCGCACCCCGGAGACGGTAGTGCTGCACCACGGCAACGCCAAGAACGGCCGCCTGTGGTACGCTTGGGTGCCCCTGCTGGCCCGCCAGTACCGGGTAATCCGCCTGGACGCCCGGGGCTTTGGCCGGTCCAGTGTGCCGCCGGAGGGGTACGACTGGTCGCTTAGCGGCTTTGCCGACGACCTGCTGGGCCTGCTGGACCACCTGGAACTGGACAAGGTCCACCTGATCGGCGAAACGGTGGGAGGCACGGTGGCCCTGCAGTTCGCCTACGAACACCCGGAACGGCTCAATACCGTTACCACCTGTACTTCCCCCTACAAGTTCGTGGGCGCGCCCCAGTACCTGGAAAACCACGACCTGGTCCGCGACCACGGCATCGAGGAGTGGGTGCGCCGCTCCGCCGACCGCCGCATTGCTCCCGACCCGTCCACCGTCGCCCACAACCGGTGGTACGCCGAGCAGATGATGCAGACCACGCCTCGGGTGGTAATGGAAACCCTGGCGTACCTGTCGACCCAGGACCTGTCACCCATACTGCCGGAGATTCACACGCCGGCCCTGGCCGTGGTCGCGGAACAGAGCGACACCAACACGCCTGACCGGGCCGCCGGAATGGCTGCCCTGATGCCCAACTGCCAACTGGTGGCCATCCCCAACGCCACGGGCTACGTGCAGCACTCGGAGCCGGAGAAGTGCGTGGCAGTATGGCGGGAGTTCATCGGCAGCCTGGGATAAGGCCACTTGGCCATTGGCGCTAAGTGGCGCTCGGAAACATTACTTTCGAAGACCCCCTCGGAACGCGTCTCTGGTTAATAGTAATCGACAATCAATTAAATGAACGTATATAAATAGCCTTGAAAGCCGGCAATCCTGCTGGTAGGCTGGATTGCAGCGAGTTATGGACCGGCGCCGACCGCCGGAGTGAGGAGGGATGAGGATGACAATGCGGCAGACCGCTTACGCTTGCGTCAAGTGCAACAACAACAGCTACACCACCGACGAGTTCAGGGCCACGGGCGGCGGGTTCTCCCGCTTCTTCGACGTGCAGAACAAAAAGTTCACCACCGTGTCCTGCTCCCAGTGCGGCTACACCGAAATCTACCGGGGCGATACCTCCAAGTGGGGCAACGTCGCCGACTTTTTCCTGGGTGGGTAAGGGAGAAAGCGGTCTCAATCTCCCTCTTGCCTTCCAGGGGGCGAGCCGGGGTGGGGCTGAAGCCGGCCCTATTCCGCCACCTTGTTGGCTACCACCGCAAACAGGGGGTCGCCCGGGGGGCTGGCCTCGGGGTTTGTGAAGCCCCCGCGAACGTTGTCGAAGTCTCCGGCCTCCTCCAGGTAGGCGGCCACCAGGTCCAGGTGACCCCGGTCGGTGGAGTACCGCCAGATGCGTACCGCCTTGGTGGGAAACATCCGGTTGGAGAAGGTGACGATGAAGACGCCCCCCGGTTTGAGGATGCGGTTCACCTGCCGGAACACCTCAATTGGGCTGGTCAGGTACTGGACTGACACAGTAATAACCACGGCGTCGAACGTGTCGTCTTCGTAAGGCAGGACCGGGTCTTTGTTGATGTCCTGGATAACGTAGTCGTCCAGGTCCGGATTGTCCTCCATCTCCACGGCGTTCATTCCCAGGCCGGCCAGGCGGGCCCTGGGGTGGTTGGCCGGCCAGTGGGAGCGCCAGCTGCTCATCAGGTCCAGCACCACCGAGTCCGGGGGTATGAGGCTGCGGAAGACGTTGCCCACCGCGGCAATGGCCCCGTCGTCTATGTGCACCACCAGCCGGGGCTGGACGTAGAAGTCGCTGTCGTCGCTCTCGTCCTCGCGTCCGAAATACTCGGGTGGAAAGGGCGGAAACTTGGGAAAGGGTGAACTCGTGGCGGGCCTCCTTGGCGGGAATGGGGCTGCAGGTGAGTATGGGCTTTCCGTTCAACGGGGGGATTGTATCACTTTTGCGCCAGTTTTCGGCCCGGGTCCGGGTGAACGCCATGCTATCGCATTTCCAGGATTCCCTTAACCGCAGAGACGCGGAGGACGCGGAGTTTCGCAGAGAATCTTTGTGTCCCTCTGGATAATCTGTGCCTCTTTGGTCAAAAGAACTCTCCTCTAACCCCTCCCAATAGTCCAGGTAGTCCCCGTAGTTGCCGAACTGGGACATTGTCCTCAGGAACTCGCCAACGGAACCGCTGCGGCGGCGCAGTTCCTGCAGTTGCTCGCCGATGGGGCTGACCGAGCCCGCCCCGGTGGCGTAGGAACCGTGGAAGGCAAAGTATGCCTGGTTCAGCTTGCGAATGTTGTAGCCCCGACCGACAAACAACCGGCGACGCTCCTCCATAAATGACTCTGCCCCCTCAATATCGCCCTGGGCCAGCAGTTCCTCAGCCCGGATGCGCGTCTCCCGCATCTCCGCCGCAAAGTCGAACTCGGCCGGGTTGCCCCGCACCCAGGGGCGGGCAACAACCTCGCCCGTCAGCGCGGTATAGGCCATGTCCCCCAGTTCTTCCCCCACGATGGTGGCGGCGGTTTCGTTCAAGGTCAGCATTTCCGGGCTCCGGTTGAAGTTGCGTCCCAGGGGCCGGAAGAACAGCCAGTGATGCACCCACTCGTGGGCCGCAACCTCCAGCCCGAAGCGCAGTCCGGCGGTATCCATTACCACGCTGGGATAGACGGAAAGGCCGCCGGTGGGTTCCACCACCGCCGACAGGTCTTCCTTTTCCAGGGCCAGACCTTCCAGTTCATCCTTTATCGAATCTTCCAGCCCGGGCTGCAGCAGGAAAGCATCCTGCCGGTAAATCCGGTCCCTGGGCGAGAGCACCAGCACGGCGGGGGGGCTGCCAAAGGAGGTATCCACGGGAGGGAACAGCCCCAGCCGCGGGTGGTCCAGCCCCTGCTCCCGTGCAGCCCGGCTCAGTATTTCTTCCACGGTATGTTCCACATGGGGCAGTAACTCTGCCCGCCTTTCCTTGTTCCCCGCTATCGCGTCCCGCAGGTAAGACACCCCGGGCAGGGGAGGATCAATTATCCCGCCCACTGCCCTTCCTCTTCCGCCCATCTCAGCCCGCCGTATCTGGCCCTCCATCCGTCTCTGGGCCAGTCCCAGGTCAAAGAACTCCGTGACCATTTCGGCCCTTTCGGCGTCGGTTAAATTGTGCTGGCCCGGCAGCAGCAGGCCGAGGGTATGCAGCCACTTGTGGGACAGGTGGCCCAGTTCCCACTCCAGGATGCTGTACCGATGGGGCGCCATTGCCAGTTCCAGGGCGGTGGGCCGAAACTCGGCGTGTCCCACGGACGTAAGCAGCAGGGCTAGGGCCAGCAGCAGAAGGCCGCGGCGCAGCCACCGTAAACCACGGCGCGCCCGGGAAATGCCATAAGAGTCAGCTTTTGCAGGTGCAATCATGAAGTCCCGAAAAGTGTGCCGAAATTCCCCGATCATTGGGTCTGGTACCGTTACTTCCAGCAGCCTCAACCGCCTGGCGGGGTGGTCGCTGGCTTGACTTGCCTGGCACTTTGCGAGAGAAGGACGATTATATTATGCCTGACATTGCAGACGAGGAAGGCTGGCTTGTCCACGCTGGGGTGATCCACGAGTCCGCCACGGCGGACAGATGTTCACTAATGGGATTTTTTGATAATCGTTCCATTTGGTACCATTTGGTTCCATTTTGGCCCGTTCCCGGGGGATTTATCCACGAAGGGCACGAAGGGGCACGAAGATGGGATTTTTTTAGTAAACGTTCCGTTTGGTTCCGTTTTGGCCCGTTTTTGAGGGGTTGGCCCCGGGACAGGGCAGACACGCGGGTCTGTGTCTACGGATACCCTCATCCCCCGTCCCTACATCACCCCCATCCTCACCTTCCACCGTCAAGGAGGAAGGGACACTTGCACAGGGCGGCCGCAAGGGCCGCCCCTGCGATGGGTGGAGTTTCGGTGTTGGCATGGTTTTATGGTGGAGCGGTGTTGTGCGGGGTGGCAAGGGGGGAGTGTCAGTGCATTGTACGGAGGTTGTTCAGGGAGCGATGGCGCTCCCCTCAAGGGGGCGGGATTATTGGGCAAGGGAGACACGTGGGTCTGCCCCCACGTTTGGTTGACCCTCCCGGGACAGGGCGGCCACCCCGCCACCGGCCCGCCCGCAAAAGGCAGACATTCTGCCGGAGGCGGTTTCCACAAGGGCCGCCCCTGCGATGGTCTTCGCCACCGTCCGGGGCGGCCACGAGGGCCGCCCCTACTGGCCCTTACTCCCACCCTTTCCTTGACACTACCAGGTACCGGTTGTATCCTTTTGCCCGATAGCCGAAGGGAGGTTTTTACCTTGTCCACCCCTGCCACTTTCCTTACCGAAGAGATGCGCCAGCAGGCAATTGGCGTGGAGAGTCAGCCCGTTACGTTGGAAGTGGAGAAGGGGCACATCCAGCGGTTTGCCGAGGCCATCGGAGACCCCAATCCCGTCTATAACGACGAGGCCGCCGCCCGAAAGTCCAGCTACGGCGGCCTGGTTGCGCCGCCCACCTTCCTGCGCTCGGTGCGGGGCGTGAACCTGGAACTGCCCTTCGAGCTTTCCTTCAGCCGCCGGTTGGACGGGGGCAGTGACTGGGAGTACTTCCAGCCCGTCCGTCCCGGGGACCGCATTACCGCCGTGGCCCGGGTCGCGGAGATGACCGAACGCACGGGACGGCTGGGCGCCATGGTCTTTATGACCACCATCACCACCTACACCAACCAGTTCGACGAGGTGGTCGCCACCCAGACCAACACCCTGATAGCATATTAATTGAACCCGTTCCCACTCATCCTGAGCCTGTCGAAGGATGAACTACAGAGACGGTTCGACGAGCTCACCTTGAGCGGTTCGCTTTCAATGCCCTTCCACGCTCCTGGCCGCTTGTCGAGGGACGATATTCGCAGAGGTACCCCAAATGGCCGAGCAAGTTTACTGGGAAGACGTAACCGAGGGAATGGAACTGCCTTTCCTGGTCAAGGAACCCACCACCCGCCAGTTGGTCCAATACGCCGGAGCTTCCGGCGATTTCTACGAAATCCACTATGACAAGGATTTCGCCATCGGCAACCAGCTGGACGGGCCCATACTGCACGGGGCGCTGAAGAGCGCGTTCCTGGGCCAGTTGGTGACGGACTGGATAGGCCCGCAGGGGGCCCTGAAGCGCCTGCAGTGCCAGTACCGGGGGATGGACGCCCCGGGCAACCTGATCACGGCCAAAGGAACCGTTACCCGCAAGTACGAGGAAGACGGCCAGCGCCTGGTGGACTGCACGGTCTGGCTGGAAAATGCCGACGGCCAGAACACCACCCCCGGCAACGCTACGGTAGTCCTGCCCAGCCGGCAGGGGTAGCGGTTATGGCCGAGCCACTAATTCCCCTGCCAGAACCTGGTAAGCAATCGCCAGAGGATTTCATGCAAATCAGCCGGCGCTCCCTGCAGCAATCACGAATTCACCTGGCAGAAGGCGACCGGCTCCAGGCGTCTGAAAAAGCTTCAGGCGCGGTGGCGGCGGCTACCAAGGGTGTTGCTGAGTTACGAAACTGGGCCCACGACAACCATGCATTGCGAAACAGTGTCGTATCGCAACTGGCCGCTGAATTGGGCCGGTCTACACCGGATGCGCAAGCCCTTTATCGGGGCCGTGCCGCAGCGAATGAACAGCATCAGAACTATTTCGACAATGTTGCCCTGGAGGATGATATCCTGCGGGATATCGGCTTTGCCGAGGCTTACGTCCTGGTAATCGAAAAGGTGATGAGCGAACCACCCAAGCCATTCACCGTAGCTGAGGACACGGATTCCTACCGCATCGCCCAGATAACAGGACACAGACCCGATAAGGGCGCTACCGATGCACAGGGATTCGCCAACTTTACCGGGGATTTGAGGGAGGGTTAGTTCCGCTTCCAAGTCCCAGGTCGATAATCAAAACCGAGGTTAAAACAAACATGGCAGATATACTCAGAGACAAGGTAGCCATCGTTACCGGCGCCGGCCGGGGCGTGGGCAGGGGCGTAGCCAGGCTGATGGCCCAGGAGGGCGCCCAGGTGGTCGTGGTTGACCCGGGCGTCAACGTGGACGGCAGCGGCGCCGACAGTTCCATCGCCGAGCAGGTGGTGTCGGAAATCCGGCAGGAGGGCGGCCAGGCCGTCGCCTGCATGGAGTCGGTGGCAACCATGGAGGGCGGCGAGAAGATAGTCCAGGCGGCCATAGACAACTTTGGCAAGCTGGACATAGTGGTAACCTGCGCCGGCATCCTGCGGGACCGGATGATTTTCAACATGACCGAGCAGGAGTGGGACGACGTGATCGCCGTTCACCTGAAGGGCACCTTCAGCGTGGTGAAGAGCGCCTGCATTCTGTTCCGGCAGCAGCGGTCGGGCCGCATCATCACCTTCAGTTCCCAGTCGGGCCTGCAGGGCAATTCCGGGCAGGCCAACTACGGGGCGGCCAAGTCGGGCATTGCCGGGTTCACCAAGGTAGTGGCGCGGGACATGGGCCGCTACGGCGTTACCGCCAACTCCATCGCCCCCAGGGCCACCACCCGCATGATCGGGGCCATCCCCGACAGCGCGGCGGAAATTCGCGCCCGGGGCGGGGTGCAGACCCTGGACCAGGGCAACGAGCCGGAGACCATGGACCCGGACGACATTGCGCCCTTCGTCTGCTACCTGGCCAGCGACTACGCGGCCAACGTGAACGGGCAGACCTTTCTGGTCTACGCCAGCGAAATTTCGCTGATGTCCCAGCCCAGGCCCGAGCGGTCCATCTACAACGCCGGCCACTGGTCCATGGA
>JAJEDS010000328.1 GCA_022821365.1 Dehalococcoidia bacterium
CCAGCATGTTCCGGGCCGTGTCTGTGCCCGGCGTTCCCGTGGCCGCGGTTGACGGGCTGGACAGCTACGGCCTGCTGACCGGCATTTCCAGCGAAGAGCAGCGGCTGAAGATTCTAGACCGCTTCACCCAGATGTACACTCCCACCATCGGCAGCGGCGCGGTGATGGAATTCCTGGGCGAGACGGGCCTGGAGGCCATGCAGGGGGCCGACATCCTGAAGGTCGCTCCGGGTATGTATTCGTCCACCATTGAGTACGCGGACACCCCCATTGCCCGCAAGCTCAAGGACGTGGCCCGCATCCACCTGGCCGACCTGGGCACCCGCATCTTCTACTGCGACTACGGCAGCTTCGACTCTCACGCCAACCAGGTGGGCATGCACGCCGGCCTGTGGAGCGACGTTTCCGCCGCGGTGGGCGATTTCTTTGCCGACCTGAAGGAGCACGACGCCGCCGACAACGTGGTGATGATCATGTTCTCGGAGTTCGGCCGCCGGGTACGGGACAACGGTTCCGGCACCGACCACGGCGCGGCCGGTGTGGCCTTTGCCCTGGGCGAACCGGTGAGGGGCGGCTTCTACGGCGAGTATCCTTCCCGCCGGCCCGAAGACCTTTCGCAGGGCGACCTGGCCCCCAACCTGGACTTCCGCGGCTTCTACGCCACTGTGCTGGAAGACTGGATGGGCCTGGATGCCAAGCCCATCGTCAAGGGCGAGTTCGAGCAGCCCAAGTTCCTCTAGGCACCAAACCTGATTTACGAACAGGGGCCAGCGTCTGAATGCAGACGGCTGGCCCTTTAACTAATACGGGAGGCGCAGCCAAGTATGGTAACAAGAGTGGTAGCTGGCAGGACCTACGACTTCAGCCATGCCATGGGCCGCGGTGCGGTGGCAGGCATGGGTTTCAACTACGGCAATGCCATGGCCCTGGACGACGAAGGCAAGGTTTACGTGGTGAGCCGGGGCGCTGAGTTCGTTACCGGCGTCCCCTGGGACCGCACCGCCCGGGGCGCCCGGGTCGGCAAGTTTGATGTGGGACTGCAGTCTGGGGAAGAGGACTACCATGGCGATTTTGGCAGGACGGGCAGCGGGTACGGCGAGTTCACCTGGCCCACGGCCATCGCCCTGGACTCCAGGGGCACCATGTACGTCACTGACGAGTGGCTGAACAAGGTCAGCGTCTGGAACAGCAATTGGGAACTGGTAACGGAATGGGGGGTGGTCGGCTCCGGCGAGGGGGAGTTTGATGGCCCGGCCGGGGTAATCTGCGATGCCGAGGACAACCTGCTGCTGGTGGACTCGCGCAATCACCGGGTGCAGAAGTACACGGGAGAGGGCCGTTACCTGACCAGCTTCGGGGCTCCCGGCAGCGGCGACGGCGAGTTCAACACGCCCTGGGGCATAACGCTGGACGAGGAAGGCTACATCTACGTGGTGGACAGCAATAATGACCGCGTCCAGAAGTTCACCCCGGGCGGCCAGTACGTCGCCCAGTTCGGCAGCACCGGCAGCGGTCGGGGCGAGTTGAACCGTCCTTCGGACGTGGCGGTGGACCCGGACGGTGACGTGTATGTCTGCGACTGGGGGAATGACCGGGTGCAGGCCTACGATGCTGAAGGCCGGTTTTTCACCAGCTTCATCGGGGATGCCCGGGAGCTGACTCCGTGGTCGGCCCAGGTGGTCAACGTCAACCCGGAGGCCATAAAGAAACGCCGGGAGGTAAAGGACATCCAGCAGGAGTGGCGGCTGGCGATGCCCCGGGCGGTGGACTTTGACGCGGCAAACAACCGCCTGATCATCATGGACACCCAGCGCAACCGCATCCAGATTTACAACAAGCTGAAGGACTATACAAGCCCGGCTCGGAACTTGTAACCCTTCCACGAATTGGCCCGAAAATCCAATAATGTGCGAATTAAACGGGGGCAGGTCTTTGACCTGCCCCCATGGTTTTGCCCTGCCGGTAATGGTTTGACTTTGAGTGCCGGAGCGGGTTACAAACTCGCCCCTGCGGGACCTTCGCTAATCATCATCCGTGGCGGCGGGTACCTCGGCCCGCATGGCGATGAGGGAATCGTAGCGCTGGGCGGCCTGCTCCGTCACCGTGTCCATGTCCTCGGCCAGCATGTACCTGGCGTCGATGAGGGCCTGGGCGGCCTGTTTCACCTGGTCCAGGAAATCCTCCTTTGAGGCGTAGCGCTCCTCGATGGAGAGGCGCGGGTCGCCGGTGGCCTCCCGGTCTTCCCTGGTGGCCGGGAAGGGGATGGTGGAGCCGATCTGGGGCATTATCTGGCCGGGGGCTCCGCTGTCCGGGTGGCGCAGGTTCCAGCCGGCGTAGGTGGCCAGGGGCACAGCCAGGTCGGGCATGCGGATGCCGGTAACCTCGTTGCCGTCAGGGTCCACCGCCGGCACGAAGTTGGGGTAGGGTTCATTGCTGGACGGGGCCGGCTGCACCAGGCCGTTGTGGGCCTCGGGGCCAAAGTCGGCGCGGTGAACGTGCTTGAGCACCGAGGGGAAGTTCACGCCAGGGATGGACCGGAAGGCAGCCTCCAGCTGCGGCGCGGGGACGGCGGTGCCGTCGTCCAGGCGGGGGTGGCGGCTGGCAGGGGGTTCCACCCCCTCGGTGGCCCAGCGTTCCACGTTCTTCAGGGCCGCCCGCAGCAGGGGGCGGTAGTCCACCGAGTTGTCCAATTGCTGGCCCTTGGGGCCCTCCCGCACGTCCACGTCGAACAGGTTGAGCTGACCGGGGCCGTGCTGGGTGCCCGAGTAGTGATAGATGCGCACATTCTCCGAGGGCTCCAGGTCGGCGGTCCCGTCCATGGTGGTGTGGATCAGGGAGGCGTGGCCGCTCCAGTATTCCGCCGAGGTATTGGTCAGCAGGACCCTGGGGGTCTTGCCGGCGGAGTCCAGGCGGGCCAGGAGCCCGTCGGCGCGGCCCGAGTCCGGGTCGGTCTGCAAGGTGTCGTGGAAGGGGAAGCTGCGCCCCGCCGAGGGCCGGGCCGGGGTGGAGGGCTGGCCGAAGCGCTGGTTCATTTCGCCGCGACCGCTGCCGGCCACCAGGGGAATAAGGCCCTCGAACACGGGCCGGTCTTCCTCGTCCTGGGTCAGGGCGCAGTAGAGGAAGCGGCGCAGGAAGCCGCCGGACTGGGAGCGGCCAAAGGTGAAGGCGTATTCAATGTCGCCGGCGCAGGGGTTGCCCGCTTCCGCCGATCCGTAGCGGAGGAAGGAAACCAGGTCGCGGGGGGCCAGCATGCCCATGCCCACCACGTCGGCGCCGGTGGTGGTGTAGTTGATTTCGTACACCATGCCCGGCTGGAACCCTTCGGAATAGTAAACGGAGCGGCTGTCGGCCACCACTTCCTCGCCGTCAAGGCGGGCAAAGGCCCACCGGTCGCGGGGTATAACTTCGGCCGGGCCGTCCTGGTATTCCCGCACCGCCAAGGTTGCGTCGGGTTCGTTGATGTCGGCGGCGGGATGGGGCCTGTGGGCCCGGTCGGCCAGGGTGTGGGTGTAGTTGACGGCGTGGGGCTGGAAGCCGATGGCGATTCTGCCGGATATGGAGGAACCGTCGGGGTTAAGGGCCTCGGGCACGTAGGCCTTGACCAGTCCCGGCGCGTTGGGGGGGACATCGTATTGCCAGCCGCACCAGACCACCGTGTAGCCGTGGCGCATGAGGAAGCCGTTGCCGGCGCCGAGGCGCTGTCCGGCGCTGTTCAGGTTGGTGAGAATGGTGGGGTTGCCCCGGTTAACCACGTCGAAGACGATGCGGTGGCTGCCCCGGGAGGGGTCATCGGGCTGCAGGATGGTGAAGTCGGCGGAGCAGTGGACCCGGCCCGCCGCATCCCGCGGGGCCAACTTGATGTCGGTGATGACCTCGTTGGCCGGGTGGCTGGGGTCGACGGCCAGGTGGACGATGCCGTCAATCTGCCGGTAGGGCCCGGTGTCGCCGAAGACGGCGCCGCCGGCGAAGGGTCGGATGGAGTGTACTTCCAGTCGGGTAACTGCCATGCTTCAGACCTCCGTTATTCTGTTTTCAAGCCGCGAAGGGCACGAGGAGTCGCGGAAAGGCTGTCCGCGAAGGGACACGAATAAGCACGAAAAGGCTACTATTCCCTTCGTGCTGTATCGTGTCCTTCGTGGACAGTTAACGGTTAGTCTTCCAGTTGAATTGTAACCGTTACGCGGGGAGTGTCGCTGACAACGGCGGTGGTGTGGCCGTCGCCGGTGGTGTCCTCGGCCAGGTTAACGTCGCCGGGGCCCAGGCGGTACTTGGTGCCGTCGCGCAGACCAATTTCGCCCTCGCCGGACAGGGTGATGACGTACTGGCGGCGGGGAGCCACGTGCCAGTCGCTGAACCGGCCCACCTCGGCGGCGCGGAAGACCACGCCCTTGGCGTCGTGCAGGTTGGTAAAGTCGGGGCGGGACTCCCAGTCCAGTTCCTCGATGTGGGTATGGCCGTCGTCGCCGGTGTACAGTCGGATGAACTTCATTGGTTGACCTCCATATATTTGGTTGACTGAAAAGAATGGTGTTTATGCCGCGCGCCTACCCGGTGGCGTAGCGGGGATCTGAACCCGTGATTATGTCGGTCAGGTAATGAGGGACTGCCGGGACAGTCCTTCACTCCCCCGGGGCGATGGCTTCCAGCCTTCGCTTGATGGACTGCATGAAGGCGCTGGATTCGGCGCCGTCGTTGATGCGGTGGTCGAAGGACATGCACAGGTTCATCATCGACCGGATAGCTATGGCATCATTAATGATGACGGGGCGCTTCTGCACCGCCTCGGTGGTCATGATGGCGGCCTGGGGGTGGTTGATGATGGGCTGGGACACCACGGACCCCAGGGTGCCGGTGTTGTTCAGGGTGAAGGTGCCTCCCGATACGTCGTCCAGGGTCAGCTTGTTATCCCGGGCCCGCTGGGCCAGGTCGGCTACGGCGTGGGCCAGGCCAGACAGGCTGAGACGGTCGGCGTTATGGATGACGGGGACCACCAGGCCATTGGGCGCGGCCACGGCCAGGCCGATATTCAGGCGGTTCTTCAGGATGATCTTGTCGCCGCCCCAAGTGGCGTTGAAGGTGGGGTTTTCTTTCAGCGTTTCCACCAGGGCCTGGAGAATGAAGGGCAGGTAGGTAAGGTCCACTCCCTCGCGCTGGCGGAAGGACTGGCGCATTCCGGCGCGGGCCGCCACCAGGCCGGTAACGTCCACTTCCACCATGCTCCAGGCATGGGGTATCTGGCTGACGCTGCGCACCATGGCCTCGGCTATCATGCGGCGCACCGGGGTCAGGGGGATGTGTTCCTCGTCGGCGGTGGGCGCGTCAGCGGGCGCTTCGACAGGTCCGGGGAGAGCGGGGGCTGCGTCCCGGGTCTCCAGGTGCTGCAGCACGTCGTCGCGGGTTATACGTCCGCCCATGCCGGTGCCGGTGATCAGGGAGAGGTCAACGTCGTGCTCCCTGGCCAGGCGGCGCACGGCGGGAGAGAGCCGGCGGCGGCCATCGCCGTTGGGGGCGGCGACCACGGGGCCGGCGATGGCGACCTGGGCCTCCATGGATGCCGCCAGTACGGCGGCGGCTTGCTCGGGCGGCGGCGAGGG
>JAJEDS010000133.1 GCA_022821365.1 Dehalococcoidia bacterium
CACCATTGACGCCATGGGCTGCCAGAAGGAGATAGCCCAGGGGATCCTGGACCGTGGGGCCGACTATGTGCTGGCAGTGAAGCAGAACCAGGGCGCGTTGTACGAGGACTTGAAGGACCTGTTTGAGGAAGCCGAGGCCACTGGCTTTGAGGGTGTACCCTATGACTATGCCACTACCTTGAACCAGAACCACGGACGCCAGGAGCGAAGGGAGTGCTGGGCCATCAGCGACCCTGAGTGTCTGGACTATCTGAGCACCGGTAAAGAGTGGCCTGGACTGCGCTCGGTGGTCAAGGTGGTGGGGCGTCGGGAAGCGGAGACGGGCATCACCGTCCAACCCCGCTACTTCATCAGCAGCCTGGATGCCACGGCAGAACAACTGCTGGACGCAGTCCGGGCCCACTGGAGTATTGAGAACTCCCTGCACTGGAGCCTGGACGTAACCTTCCAAGAAGACCAATGCCGAGTACGCAAGGACCACGGCCCCCAGAAGCTGGCGACCCTGCGCAACATCTCCCACAACATGCTCAAGCGGGAAACCAGCCTGAAAGTGGGCATTCAAGGCAAACGCCTGCAAGCCGGTTGGCGGGAAGATTACCTCCTGAAGGTACTTCGAAGTTAAGACGCGATTGCCCTGGTTGCCATCCCCATTGACTGGCAACGCCCCTTGAACGTAAAATGAGGCTAACTACACTGCGTTAACTTGCTTTCCAAAGGGAGGGCTCTCAATGGCTATAACCATGGACGGCGTTGAACTGGGCGTCGCGATTACCGAGAAGGCGGCCGAGAAGATCAAATACTTTGCCGAGAAGGAAGGCATCACCGACAACGTGGGCCTCAGGGTGGCGGTCAAAGGCGGCGGCTGCTCCGGTCTCACCTATGACCTGAAGATCACCGACGAGGAACTGGAGAGCGACAAGGTCGTGGAGCAGTTTGGCGTCAAGGTGATGGTGGACAAGAAGAGCTACATCTACCTGGTGGGCACTGAACTGGACTTTTCCGACGGCCTAAACGGCAAGGGTTTCACCTTCGAGAATCCCAACGCGAAGAAGGCCTGCGGCTGCGGCACCTCCTTCAGCGTTTAACTCCCCTGAAGGGCGTTACCGGTTCATCGGGCCTCCCGTTGGAGAGGAAATTTAACCGGCAAAAACGCCAATTTACTTTGCGGTCAAATGGCGCGGGCTTGGCCTCCTTAAGAAGCCAAGCCCTTTACGATCGTAGACGTCCGGACCCTCGCCCGCGCCAGACGCCGGATACTTGTCGCGCTGACTCCTATTCCCCAGCTGCAAAGCTGCCGACCTCTTCGCCATTTACTCTTACGGTATACTCCCGGCCCGCCTCAAAGCCGGAGCCCAGGGGAACGGTTACTTCCCTGATGGGATAGTCAGTGATGCAGGCTACAGGCTCTCCGGGGGCCACCCTGTGGTAAGTAAGCGTAACCTCTATAGTAGCTTCCTCATCGCGATGGACTGAATAGCCGTTCTCTTGGGAGCAGCCTCCTCCCGCCGGTATGCCATAGGTTACCTCAAGAGTACGCAGGGAAGGGGCAGTGTCCGACTCCTTCAGTTTCGCTTCAATCACGTCGGCATGGTCAATCACGGAATGAGGAAAATCGGCGGCAGGGCGACTGAACGTGGTGGTAACCATCCCGTTCACTATCACCTGGTAATTCTCGCCTGGCTCCAGTTTCCCGTTCAGGTCGATAATCTCGTCCAGTTCCACCGTCGCATCTTCGCAGGGAACGGCCCAGGGAGCCGGCGGCGGAACGTAATGGGTCAGTGAAGCGCGAACCTCATTCCCTATGACCTCCACCGACTGGTCACGGCGCCTGGAGCAATTCTCCAGTTCCGATTGCAGGTAAAGCACTCGCAGGAAATCACCTTCGTGGGGCGGCAGTATCTCGGCTCCCAGGATGCGATAGGGCGTCTCCACCCACTCATCGGGGTCCACCGTCTCGCCGTCCTCGGAAGGTGGGGGCTGCACCATCACCAGCAGCATGTCCACCTTGCTAGGATTGCCCCGGGTGATGACGTCGTAGACGGTATCGTTGATGAAGGCAAGCCGGCCGTCGGCCTCGACGATTCTGGCCTGAATTGAGTAGGTATTGCGGTCATCTACGTCGTCCCGGTTGTATTCAATATTGAATTCTATGGGGATTTGGCCTGGGTTCTCAATCACCTGCTCGGCTATCAGCTCGGCGGCAGCATCCTGGTAGGACGTGTCCCGGAGCTGGACTTCCAGCCGGGCCCCCGGAGTCAGGGCCAGCCGCTCTCGGAAGGTGACAGAGCCGGAAACGGAGGCGTTGGGCCGCTTGCCCGAGGTCACCGTGGTGGTGGCGTTGGGGGAACCGGAGTCGCCCTGGCAGCCGGCCAGAGCGAGAACAATGGTGCAGAGGGCAAGGAGAACCGCAAGGTTGAGCCTGGTCTTCATGGCTGCGCCCCTAATTGATGAAGCTTAATCGCTGCTATTCAATTATATAGACGCAGGGAGGCGGCAAAAGGTTCCCGGCGGCGGCGGAAACCTTCCTAATTATGCCGGCGGGGCCGCGGGCGGCGGGCGCAGGGGCGTGAAGGCCAGCACCAATGCTCCGGCCATCCAAAGGACGGCGGCGTAGGTGAACACGGAGCCGATGCCAAAGTTGTTGACCACCACCGCTGCTATCAGGGGCGCGATGCCGCTGAGCACGCTGTTGACTCCCATGACGATGCCCATGGTAACGCCCTCGGTGCCCCTTCCCACCTGGTCCAGTACCGTGGCCTGGAGTATCTGGTTCATGGAGGAACTGAACAGTCCGATCGCAAGGACAATGGCCATCAGCAGCACTCCCGCCCCCGCCGGTTCTATGGCCAGCGACAGCAGGCCCACGGCAGTAAGGCAGGGAATCAGGATCAATTTTCGGCCGAAACGGTCCGAAATCAGGCCGGCGATGGGTGAGGAAACCACTCCCAGGATCAGGAGCAATGTCAGGTGGAGTCCCACCATGAAGGCGGAAAAGCCCAGCCCCCCATCGGCAACCGGGTCGTGCAGGTACTTGGCCAACCAGAACATCAGGACGACGGAACCCATGTCCCTCAGGCTGCTGACCAGCACCAGGGCCAGAATGGCCGGATTCTTCAGAAGCCGTCCGGCGTCCCGGAAGCGTTGTCCCACCTCGGTGCGCTGGCTGCCGTCGTCGCCTTCACCTCCCAGGTGAAACAGGGCCCAGAACACAACGGCGGTCATCACCACGGCGGGAAAGACGTAGACCAGGGCAACGGGACGCCAAGCCCCGGCAAAAAGGGTGAGCAAGGCCCCGATTATCAGCGGGCCGATGCTGTCGCCAATCTGGCCGCCCACGCCGTGCATGGACAGGCTGAAGCCCCGCCGAGTGGGGAACCGCTGGGAGATGGCGGCAATGGCCGGCATGTGCCACACGGTGCCTGGCAGCGGCAGCAGGATGAACACCAGGGCCAGCATGACAAAGCCGGGCGACGCGGCTACCAGTCCGTAGCCCACTGCGGCCACCGCCATGCACAGGGTGAGAATGAGGCCCCAGCGGCGGCGGAAAATGTCGACAACAAAGCCGGTGGGTATGTTGGCAATGCCGCCGCTGATACTGAGGATGGCGATGAGGGCGCCGAACTGGAAGTTGGTAAACCCCAGGGCGGTCTGGATAACCGGCAGTAGCACTACGATGCTCTGGCCGTACCAGTGGGTGAACCCGTGGCCGATGGAAAGGTTGGTAAGGACGAAGGGCCCGCCGCGTCGATACTGCGGCTGAGAACCGCCCAAGCCCTGTGCTGTATCAGTTGCCAACGAATCGCTCCAGTGATCGTTGCAGGTTAAGGTAAGCCTCAGTCCGGGTGCCCAGGATAATAAGGGCCCCGGCGGCCAGGACCAGGGCGGCCACAAAAAGGCTACCGGCCAGTCCCAGGAGGAGGCGGGGGATGCTTACGTTCTTCGGTTTGTACCGGGTGTCTAGTGAATCCATGTCAGAGCAGCCGGTCCTGGTGCAGCGAAAGAACTTTAACCCCTTCCGGGTTGTCAATGATGTAGCGGAAACACTTTTCCAGAGTCTTACCGCCAATCCCCTTGACAGTGGCTAACTGGCTGAGGGAATTAATACGGTCATCATTCTGCAACGTTCCCATAACCTTGCGGAGATACTGGACGCGAACATCCATATCCTGGGCCAGTGTTTCTACGGATTCATCAGTTCCGGCTAGGGCCAAGAGCCTTTTACGAAACTCTTCATACAGGTCGTCAGTGGCCGCAGGGTCGTACCGATAAATTTCCACCGGAATATGAACTCTGGATAAGTAACGCTGCATAATTGACAGAGATTCTTCTTCGGGGATGCCTCCATTGGAGGACCCAAGAATGGGAAATGCGATGGATCGGATGCCACTGGCATGGTAAGTGTCCACAAACTTGTCCAAGCCCGATTCCAAATATTCTACCCTCGAGGGGTTTTTCCAATGTATCTTTTCCAGTGTATCTTGGTAGGAAAGTTCAGGACCCACCGTTGTTCGCGGGTTCCAGGGGGCGGCTGATCAATCCACAGTTTTCCAATATCTATTCGTCCCGCCTTACAATGCCTGACGTACTGTTCGAACATCTCGGGCATTCGCAGCTTGAACTCTAGGGCGATGCCGGCCCCCATCACACCATCGCAATTAACGGTGTTGACCAGGGTGTTGCACTGGCTGGTGAAGATATTGCCCTTTATGACTGCGAGGTTAGTCATCAAAGAACCACCTGGGTTGGACTTCGGTCTTGATCCCAAAAGGACGTGGTCGCAGCCGGACCTGTGATGCACCTGTTTCCAATGCTTGTTCTAAAAGATGCGAAGTGTCCTCGGTTCTGACAACCATTTGCTGAATATTGTAGAAGGAAACGAAATCCGGAACTAGAACCTCGGCGCAACGCTTTCTTCAACCATCAGGAAATGTATCCCACCTTTAGGCGCGAATGCACGCCCAATCCAGTTCAACTAGCTCTTCTATGTCGTCAAAGAAATTCTTCGAATCGCTGGCAGCATTTCCGTCCGAGAATACGGAGCCTTCCTCACAAAGTAACTCCCTACCTAAGCAAAGGATTACAATTTCGTCTTGACGGTCTCGCCGCCTGAACAGCATGGGATTCCTGGGAGTGAAGTACAGGGACATAGTCGTGCTGTGTTCTGCCGAAAACTTCTTTAATTGCCCGTCTGGCATTTATGGATGGAAGCGATATATCTTCAACAGGATAACCCTGCTAGTTACACGGTTATGCGGCAAAAGACCGTGCGCCCGTATTGAAGCAATATTGTCCACATGGGTGAAGTGGTACAAATAGTTGATCCTATATCGCTGGTATTGGTCTTCCGTCAATGCCATAGGTTCACTATAGTCCGACTGAGGGTGTCATAGTCATGGATCCCTAGCCCCCTACGTCAGCTTCCCGTACACCGTCTCCGGGGTTACCAAAATGGCCACTGAGTCCTGTCTGACCATGGCTTCGTCGTACTCTTCCCAGTTGGGGTGTTCGTTGCCGCTGCAGGCGCGGAAAATGTCCCGCAGCAGCAGGCGCAGTTCCTCGGCTTCGGTGTTGAAGGCGCCCTTCAGTTCGGCTTTGCCCTCAACCACCACGTAGGTGCGCCAGTCGGGGGTTATGCACAACACGGTACACTGGGGATTGCGGCGCAGGTTGCGCACCTTTTGCGACCGGGGATATACCGACGCCAGGGCCATGTATCCCTCAAAGGCGCCGCAGACCACCGCGCTGGCGTGGACCGCGCCGGTGGGCCGGATAGTCTGCACAATGGCCCGGTGGTTGGTTTCCAGGAAGGAACGGATGTCTTCAAATTCCATGCTTGCACCTCTTTTTTGTCCACGAAGGAACACGAAGGGTCACGAAGAATATCAGCTAGAACGGCCGGCGGTGGGAAACATCGGTTTCCACTGCGGTGATGAACTCCAGCAGCACGGCCTCGCCCTCCTCGGTCTTGCGGCGGGCGCGCCGGAAGGCTGGGATGATCTCCGACGGGTCCTCAATGCGTTCGCTGTAACCGCCCATTTCCCGGCCGATGCCGGCGTAGTTGCCGCCCAGGTCGCGGGTGTTGAAAAGCTCGTGAGACGCGGCCATGGCGGTTACCTCGGCGCCCATGCTGGAGTTGTTAAGCACTACGGTGATGATGGGCAGGTTGCTACGCACGGCGGTCTCAAAGTCCAGGCCGGTCATGCCGAAAGCGGCGTCGCCCATGAAGTTGACGCATACCTTTTCGGGGTGGGCCAGCTTGGCGCCGATAATCAGGCCCAGGCCGGTGCCCAGGCCGTGGGACTTGCCCCACCCAATGTAGCTACCCGGCCCGTTGGAGCGGTAGAAGGGCAGAATTTCGTCCCGGGGACTGCCCGAATCGTGGGTTACGATGGCTTCCTCGGGCGGGATGGCTTGCATGAAGTCGTGGATTACTCGGTAGGGGTTGATGGGACGCTGGTCACTGGTAAGCTTGGGCGTCCACTGGGCCAGCCATGATTCTCGCTCCGACTGGATGGCGGCAGTCGTGTCCGGGTCGTCCTTGCGGGTGTCGCCGACAATGTCGCGGCAGGCCTCGATTAACTGGCGCAGGGCCAGTTTGGCGTCGGCCATTATGGGAATGTCCACCTGGTAGTCCTTGTTCAGGTCGCGGGGATCGTTGGTTATCTGGATGATGGTCTTACCGGCGGGGATGTTGATGTAGCGGACGTGCCTGGTGAAGCTGCACCCCACGCCCAGGACCAGATCGGCCCGCCGCATGTAGTTGTCGACGGGGCCGGACATTACGCCGCTGGCGCTGCCCAGGGCCAGGGGATGGACCTCGGGGAAGACGCTCTTGCCGGCCAGGCTGCTCATCACCGGGACCTGGAGCAATTCGGCCAGTTCCAGCAACTCGTCCGACGCCCCGGCGTAAAGCACGCCCTGGCCGGCGTGAATGACCGGCGCGGTGGCGCCGAACAGGGCCCGGGCCGCCGCCTCAATGTCCGACGGGTTGCCCGGGAAGGGCAAAGACTTCAGCGGCGAATAGGCCGCGGCCGACTCGTCCACCTCGCCGGTGGCCACGTCGGTGGGTATCTCCACCAGCACCGGCCCGGGGCGGCCCTGGCGCAGGGCGGCAAAGGCGCGGCGCATGGTCTCGGCGGTGCGGTTGGGGCTGTTCAACTGCTCAATGTACTTGGTGATGGCGGCGTAGCTGGTCATGGAACTGAACAGGGGCAAAATGCCCTGACGGTCCATGGCGTGTCCCTGGGCCAGGATGAGCAGGGGCGTGGAGTCGGAGTAGGCGGTGGCGATGCCGGAGAAGGCGTTCTCCGCGCCGGGGCCGTACTGCATGGCAAACACACCCATGGGATTGCCCCAGGTAACGCGGCTGTAGCCGTCGGCAATGCCCACACCCACCCGTTCCTGACGGCTGATGATGGGCCGGATGCCGGCCACGGCGGTGGCCTCCAGCACCGGCGTGGTGGGGAAGCAGCTAAGGTACTGGACACCTTCCCGCTTCAGTATGTCGGCGATCAGGTCAACGGTGCGCATGGGGGACCTCCGGGGTGGTCATGTGTCGAATGGAGCGGACTCATCAACCGCCAGTATACCCCCATTGTCCATAGGGACGAACAGGGGGAAGTCAATTGAGGGGTGGAAAAAGGTTGGGCCACTCCCCAACCAGGGGGAGCGGCCCGAAAGTGCTCCTGAGCGGATCGACGTTGGCTAAGGAAGCTAGATTCCGCCGGGCACGCCCATGGTCTGGCCGGCGTTGCCGGTGTCGTCCTTACGGGCAGGGTCAATCCACATGTGCATGAACTTGCGGTAGGAGCCGAAGGGCGCGGGGAAGTGGGCGTAGCCCCTTACCTCGGGCCAGAAGGCTGCCGCTTCCTGCTCCCAGTAAACCGGGAAGGAACCGTAGGCCTTCATTGCAGCCAGCTCAATTTCATGGGCCAGGGCCAGCCGCTTCTCGTGGTCCAATTCAACCTGGGCCTGGTCCAACAGCGCGACGATGCTCTCGTCGCAGGGGCCGTTGGGAGTCCAGTGGTTGCTGGTGGACTCGCAACGCAGGAAGGCGCCGACACCGGCGTTGGGGTCGTCATTGGTCACGGTGCTGTTGCCAGGCTTGAAGGTGCCCCGGGTACCCGAGGCTTCCTGTTCGCGATAGGCCACGGTTTCGACCAGGTCGAAATCGGTCTTGATTCCCAGCAGGCGCAGCTGCTCTTGCAGGAAGGTGGCCCGCGCCTGTACCTGTGCGTCGGACTCTACAGTGAACAGATAGGTCTGCTCAAAGTCGAAGCCAGCCTCGTCCAGGATGGCTTTGGCCTCGGCTCTGACGGCTTCCATGTCATCGGAAACACACCAGCCGGGCACTGAGCAACGCTGTTCCATGGAAAGTTCCCACGGACTGCCCGGGGCGTAGCCGAAGCCTCCGGCAGCGCCGTGACCATCCTGGAGAACCTGGATGGCGGCGTTACGGTCAATGGCCATAATGATGGCCTGACGCACGTTTACGTTGTCGAAGGGCGCGTTGCGGGGGTTAATCCACAGGCGGAAGTTGCCGCGGGTGGCGCGGATGACAGTGATAATCTGGTCGTGGTCGACATAGGCCTGGTATTGGCCCCAGTTACGGACCCAGTGCCAGTCGGTCTGGTGGGCCAATTGGGTGGCCTGCTGGGTGGACTCGTCCAGGATGCCGAAGATAACCAGTTCGTCCACGTAGGGCAGCTCGGGGATGAAGTAATTGGGGTTCTTGTCGAAGTGCTGTTCGTCGTTACCCACCGATTGGCCCTCAGCCCACATGAATGGGCCTATGCCCTGGCTGGCATCCTGGAACATAGCTTCTTCGCCACCGGCCTCGAACCAGGCCTTGTTGAAGATAATGGCCCGCCGATTGGATACGCCCAACATGGGGGTGGCGCTGGGCCCGTTGAATTTCATCTCCAGGGTCATGTCGTCGAGGCAGCGCAGTTGTTCCAGTTCCACGTTAGCCAGGCGGCTCTTCATGTAACTGGCAGTAATGCCGTTCCCGGTGATCATTGTCTCGAAGGTAAATCGGGCGTCTTCGCAAACAAAGGGTTCCCCCTGGTGCCAGGTAGTCCCTTCCCTGAACTGGAAGGTCACTCCGTCCAGGGTTTCATTTATGTCCCAGCTCTGGGCCAGGTCGGGAACCAGGGGAGCGCCGGCATCATAGGGGTCCTCCATTACCAGCGTGGCGCCGGTGGGAATGCGGTACCTGGACGAAGCGCCGGTGGCCGCGCCCCAGTCGTTGGCGTGTTCCAGCGGATCCTCGTAGTTGATCCGGAGAACTCCGCCATAAACGGGTTCACCGTAGTAGTCGGTGGGAGGATTCCAGTAATCGGCAAAGGCCATGGCGCCGGTTTCGGGCTTGGCCATCATTTCCTCGGCCGGCTTTTCCATAGCTTCCGGCATTGCAGTGGGTTCAGGTGCGGCCGCTGGCTCCTGTGCTGGGGCCTGTGCAGGCGCTGCGGGCTCTGCTGCGGGGGCAGCTGGTTCGGGCGAGGCCGCGCCGCAGGCTAAAATAGCCAGGGCAAGAATCGCCAATATGGGTCCCAATAGTATTTTCCTGGGTTCCTTCAGGGGTTGGGTCCGCCAGTGGTAGGACATGGTTTATCCTCCAGGTCTAGACTTTCTATTAAGGAACGAATGTCCCCTATATGGGTCCTAGGTACGCGGAAAAAAGGCTGTAGAAAGGCACCTCCTTGATATGGATTCGGAATAATACGCTACGAAATAATGCTATAAAATCTTGAGAAAACATCGACGGAATATATACTCAACATGGCTATTATGTCAACATTGGTTCTTTATTTCTCAGAGTATGTAACTCATTCCATTTATCATTTGATTGTAAAGTTATTAATTGAATCAGCCGTGAAATCAAGCCGATTACCGGATACATTTGCAGTCGGGTCGGATGGCGGTTTCCGGAGGTTTTTGCGGGCAGGAGGGGCGAAGACAGTCAGCAAACAGGGGTTTGATCAAAAACCAGGGCCGCTCCTCAAATAAGAGGAGCGGCCCGAAAGTGCGCCTGGGTGGACCGAAGTTGGCTGCGGAAACTAGATTCCGCCGGGTACCCCCATGGTCTGGCCGGCGTTGCCGGTCTGGTCCTTGAAGGCCGGGTCAATCCACATGTGCATGAACTTGCGGTAGGAGCCAAAAGGCGCCGGGAAGTGGGCATAGCCCCTTACCTCGGGCCAGAAGGCCGCAGCTTCCTGCTCCCAGTAAACCGGGTATGAGCTGTACTGTTTCATGGCAGCCAGTTCAATTTCGTGGGCCAGGGCCAAACGCTTCTCGTGGTCCAGTTCGACCTGGGCCTGGTCCAGCAGGGCTACTATGTCCAGGTCGCAGTTGTCCTCCGGCGGGGTCCAGTCGTTGCCGGTGGAGTCGCAGCGCAGGAAAGCCGATACGCCGGCGTTGGGGTCATCGGCGTTGACAGTGCTGTTGCCGGGCTTCAGGTCGCCCCAGGTACCGGAGTTCTCCTGCTCCCGGTAAGCGATGGTTTCCACCGAGTCGAAGTCGGTCTTGATACCGATCAGCCGCAACTGCTCCTGCAGGAAGGTGGCGCGGGCGGTCACCTGGGCGTCTGACTCTACGGTGAAGAGGTACGTCTTGTCGAAGTCGAAGCCTTCCTCTTCCAGGATAGCCCTGGCTTCGGCACGGGTCGCTTCCAAATCATCGGACACGCACCAGCCGGGCACCGAGCAGAGTTGCTCCATGGGCAGTTCCCAGGGGCTGCCGGGCGCGTAGCCGAATCCGCCCCAGGCGCCGTGGCCGTCCTGGAGAATCTGGATGGCAGCGTTGCGGTCAATGTCCATGATGATGGCCTGGCGCACCCTCACGTTGTCGAAGGGTTCGTTGCGGTTGTTGATCCACAGCCGGAAGTTGCCCCGGGTGGCCCGGATTACGGTGACGATCTGGTCGTGGTCCACGTAGGCCTGATATTGTCCCCAGTTGCGAACCCAGTGCCAGTCGGTCTGGTGGGCCAACTGGGTGGCCTGCTGGGCGGACTCGTCCAGGATTCCGAAGATGACCAGTTCGTCTACATAGGGCAGTTCAGGGATGAAGTAGTCGTCATTCCTCTCGAAGTGCTGCTCGTCATTGCCGACTGTCTGGCCTTCCATCCACTTGTAGGGGCCGATACCCATGGTAACGTCCTGGAACATGGCCTCTTCGCCGCCGGCCTGGAACCAGGCCTTGTTGAAGACGATGCCCCGGCGGTTGGAGATATTTAGCAAGGGGATGCCGGTGGGGCCGGTGAAGTTCATCTTCAACGTCATGTCGTCGAGACACTCCATCTCTTCAACTATTACGTGGGCCAGGCGGCTCTTCATATAGCTGGCGGTGAGGCCTACACCGGTGGCCATTGTCTCGAAGGAGAAGCGGGCGTCTTCGCAAACGAAGGGTTCGCCGTTATGCCAGTTGGTGTTTTCCCGGAAGTAGAAGGTCACGCCATCCAGCCCTTCGTGAACGTCCCAGTGACTGGCCAGATCGGGAATCAACGGTGCCCCGGCATCGTAGGGGTTCTCCATCACCAGCACAGCGCCGGTGGGACCGCGGTACCTGGAAGAAGCGCCGGTGGCCGCGCCCCAGTCGTTGGCGTGTTCCAGCGGGTCTTCGTAGTTGACACGGAGAACCCCGCCATAAACCGGTTCTCCATAATAGTCGGTTGGGGGATTCCAGTAGTCGGCGAAGGCCATGGAGCCGCTTTCGGGCTTGGCCATCATGTTATCGGACGGTTGTTCCATGGGGGCGGGGGCTGCCGTAGGTTCGGGGGCCGGCTCTTGTGCCGGGGCCGCTGGCTCGGGGGACGCCGCGCCGCAGGCCACAATGGCCAGGGCCAAAATCGCCAACAAGGGTCCTAGAACGAGTTTCCTGGGTTCCTTTATAGATTGTTTCCGCCAGTGGTAGGACATGGTTTATCCTCCTGGTTCTGACTTTCTTGATAAAGGAACGGATGTCCCAGATATGGGTTGCAAGCGTGATGCAAAGATGTTCAGTAGGAATACCTCCTATGCAAGTTTTCGGAAAACCTGTCAGGAACATTTCTTTGTAACTAGGGCCATAATATCGACGAAATATATATTAATTATCCATGTATTGTCAAGATAGCTTACATATAGAGGCAAGTGCAAAACTCCTTCTTAGAGTAATGAGTTAGTTTTTCCTCGGTTGGTGGGTATGTCTTAGTGAAGAAGTTCTATCCGTTATGATAGGCTGCGGTTAGATGGAATTAGGGGATTGAGTGATAGAAAGTTTGCTTAATCTTCATATTCTCCGCTGGTAGGGTGAGGGAAATGAACGAAAATGAGATGAAAGAACTGCGCGAGTCACGAGCCCTTGGTGCGCTGGCCGGCATGACCACTGTAGGTGTAACAGTTGGTGCTTTCTTCATGAGAGAGATTCTAGAGATAACTCAGAAGATCCCTCTGTGGGAGTTGAATTTCATAGGTGGTGCGTTAGCTGTCGGTATGGTTATGGCCGCTATGGGCGGAGGGGGCTTGTTTGGTCGCTGGATAGGACAGTGGGTTATATATCCGATTCGAACTGGTGATGACCGTACT